>JAUYSA010000072.1 GCA_030696545.1 Hyphomonadaceae bacterium | reverse complement strand
ATGATCTACGCGCGAACCTGCGAGCTGCTCGGCGTCACGCCCAGCATCAAACGCGGTCCCGTGTTTCAAGAACCCGCCAAGGACCGCCCGATCGCAGAGCTTCTGGCCCGCCACGCGCGAATGCTCGACCGCCTGCGCACCTTCGAGAAACGCGCGCGTCAGCGCGCCAACCGCATCTTGCATGCAAGGAACGAGAGCCCCCTCCGTCTTGATGCTACGCATCAATCCACCTCCCCCAGTCTCCGACTGGTGGAGGACTCAAACCGTGCGCTTGTCCTCCCTCGCCGCAGGCGGGGGAGGTGGATCGGCGCGTCTTCGCGCCGAGACGGAGGGGGCTGCGCGCTCCCGCGCGGACCTCCCACACACCCAACTCCGATTTCGTCTGTCACCCCCACCTCGCACTCACCCGCGAGAACACCCCCTCATGCCTCAAACGCAAACGGCCCGGCTTTCGCCGGGCCGCTCGTCTATCTCGATAGAGCTTAGGTCCTAGACCCCTCGGCGTGTCGCGCCCATGACGGCCGAGACGACGAACAGAACGAGGAAGATGAAGAACAGGATTTTCGCGATACCCGCAGCCGATGCCGCGATGCCGCCAAATCCAAGAACCGCCGCGATCACGGCGACAACAAGAAACACCAGTGTCCAGCTAAGCATTGTCGATCCTCTGTCAGCAGCAGCGCCCGCTTATTCGGGCCATCGCTCTCCGGGTATCAACGGATATCTGCTGGCTGGGTTCCGGCCTTCGTTCCGTCTTCGGAACTGGCCGCTGAGTCATAGTTGCGACGAATTTCAAGCCCGTTGCGGTCGATCACCACAACGTCCTGCACCATGTGTTCGCCGTCGATCTGAATCACGCAGAAACTTGCACGCGTGGACCGCAGGCGATGAGACAGCGTGCCCGACCCCATCTGCACCATCGGCCGCTTCAACCCAGGTACGTGAAAAGTGAAAGCGTCGTGGATATGCCCCGTGATGATCGCATCGACCTTCGCCGCCGCGCACCGCTTCAGCGCTTCGCCGCCGCGCTTCGTCGAAACAGAAATCTGCGCCAGTCCCGGCTGGTCGAGCGGATGATGGCAGATCAACAACCGCCAGGCATTCTCCGGACCTTTGGACAAGCGATCCAGCGCATCATCCAGATCGCCGAGATCAATGACGCCGTCCGCCCAGTTCGTTCGACCCTGAATGCCGCGCGCCGAATTGATGGCGGAAACCCTCACCAGCCCGTCGCCGAAATTCCGGATTTGCCCGACCACGTCGAGCCCTTCCATATACCGCTCATAACGATCGAACGGCGCCACGACGCGCGCAGCTATATGATAGACCGGCGTGTCATGATTGCCCGGCGCGGCGATCACTGGAAAGCCCAGCCCGTCAAACCACGCTCGCGCCGCCTCGAATTGCGATCGCGCGCCGGTCTGCGTGATATCGCCCGCGATGATGATGCCGTCAGGCTTCACATGCGCCGCAAACGCCTTCACCGCGTCCAGCGCTTCCTGATCCTCTGCGCCGAAATGGATATCGGACAGGTGCAGCAGTCGAACAGGTTTCTGCGTTACGCCGCTGTCAGGCATTGCGCTGCATCCTCCACGAACGTGACATGCACTTTCGAACCCGCCTCGATATGCTCGCCGTCCACGATCACGGGAATATCGCCGCCGTCGCAGTTTTCGATTTCCATCGACATCGCCGGCACGACCGTCATGCCCGGAGCGCTTCGCCAGTCAGCGAAAAAGGATGTCCACACCACATTGAGCGCGCCGCCCGTGGTGGGCGAGGCGAGGGCGGCGACTTCCATGCCTTTTCCCTCCTGAGTCAACGAACCGACAACGGCGCCGACAATGCTCGTCCTCGGAAGACGTCCTGCCTCCGCACCGTACCCGTCCCCGTACCGCGCGTCGAGTTGCAGGTTGTTCAGAGTGTCGATCGCAAATTTTGCTTCGGTTGCAGCTTTCATCAGGTCGCCCCGGCGCAGGCTTTCCCGCGCATCCGCAAAATGCGCTGGCGCGCCGGCCAGCAGGGCGCAGAAGAACAACTCGTCATTTGCCTTGCCCGCCGGCAGCATCATCCGCTTCGGCGAGGCGATAACATCCTTGACGATCTGGTCCCACGCCTTCTCGCCATGGATGGATTTCGTCAGCAGGTTCATCGTGCCGCCGGGCAGGAGCAGCAGGTTAGGCGTGGCTTGCCCCACTGTTTCAAGCGCACCCTTCAGCGTGCCGTCCCCGCCCCATACGACGAACAGATCAGGCGCCTGCGCGGCAACGCTCTTCAGCTGACCAACGAAGTCGTCCCCATCGGTCTGGATGATTTCAGCGCCACGTATGCCAGCGGTTTCCAGCGCGGCGCGCAGGCGTTCTCCGCCGTCCGCCGAAACAGATCCCGAATTCGGATTGAATAGAGCGATGGTCTTCATAGCGTCCCGTGATCCCCTGAAGCCGATGCGGCTCGGGCAACAACGTATAGCAATGGACGAAAGTTCCGTTAGCCCTGCGGCAGGAGTGCCATACCGCCCGCGATCAGCAGGCCGGCGGCTACGGACAGGCAGAGCAGAAGCGCCACAAGACCGCCCCGGTCAGAGACCTCACGGTCAATCTGGTCAGCCAGTTCTTTCTCGTGAACGTCGGTCATATCGGCGATCCTCTACCGCTAATGTAATGGACAATACCGACGGAGGTTCCGGCTTTAAAAGCAGAAGGGGCGCCGCTGGTGCGACGCCCCTTCCGACTGTTCAGAATCCCTTTGGACTAACCGCGATATTCGCCATTGGCCCAGTAGGTGCGGCCGCTACGGCGATCGACGTAATAGTACCGATCCGAATTGCGGTCGTAGATCATCTCCTCGCCATTCGGGCCGTAGCGATTGGCATTGTTGTTGCGGTCGTTATTGCGATTGCCATCCGATGCAGCGCCAGCAACACCGCCCGCGAGTGCGCCCGTCGCCGCGCCGATCGCTGCGCCCTGGCCAGCGTCACCCGAGCCCGTGTTATTGCCGATCACTGCGCCAGCGGCCGCTCCGAGAAGGGCGCCGCCTACAGCGCCTCGCTCGGTGTTACCCGATGCAGTACATGCGGTTGCTGCGAGACCGGCCGCTATGGCGGCAGAAACGATGAGAATCTTCATGACATAACTCCTTGATCCAACCGGAACGCAACGTGTCGTTGCCGGCTCCGTTCCGCTCAGCGCACAGCCTTGCGCACAGCCATCCCGACGCCACCCAGGATCAAACCCGCCACGCTCGCCTGTGCGACAAGCACGAGCGAAGGGACGGTAAGAGCTGAAATGACCAAGCCCGTTCCGGCACCAAGAAGCGCGCCAGCAGCCATTCCTGCGCCAACACCCGAGGATGTTTTCGTTTGGCGGGCGACTGGCATATCTTCCAGAAACTTGAGGCGAATGAGCACTTTCGACACTTCGCGAAGATCTGTTTCTTCGCCGCCAGACATGTTTTCCGACGTGCTTTCAGCAAGGCGCTGCGCGTCCAGCTTCCAGCTTTCCAGAATACGGCGCTTGTCACCAACGCTTAGCGTCGGCTCGGTCAGCACTTGTTCCGGACGGTCAAAGTGCCGTTGCGGATATGCGATCAGGTCTTCGACATTGGCGTTCATGGCGCATTTGCTCCGTCTGAGTGGTCAACTCAAAACGAAAGCAGGGGATGCGGGTTCCGGGAATGCCGCAGCCGATTAATTGCCAGCGCGGAGGAACCAACCCGATACTGTAACAATCAGAATGCAAGCCCCTTACTAGCTCAGCGACCCCGGAGGGTTTACCGGATCATTCGTCGCGCGTCGGCAGCGACGCGTACGCAATGCCGCCATCCACGGCGATCGAGTCGCCGCAGACATAATCGCCAGCTCTGGAGGCGAGGAAGATCGCCGTGCCTGCCATATCTTCATCGCGGCCAATGCGGCGCATCGGTGTGCGCTCGGCCACGGCGGCTTCCATGTCACGGGCTGCGCGGTTCATTTCCGAGGCGAAGGGTCCCGGCGCAATCGCGGTGACGACAATGTTGTCCTGCACCAGCCGCGCCGCCATCCGCTTTGTGAGATAGAGCAGCGACGATTTCGACGCATGGTAGGAATACGTCTCGAGCGGATTGAGCTTAATGCCATCGATCGAGCAGATGTTGATCACTTTCGCGGGCCTGTCGTGGCTCGCCGCTTTTTTCAGCGCGGCGTGCAGCGCCTGCGTCAGGAAGAAGGGCGACTTCACGTTGAGGTTCATCACCTTGTCCCAGCCGGCTTCCGGAAACTCCTCAAAGTCGGCTGCCCATGCAGCGCCGGCATTGTTGACCAGAATGTCCAGCTTGCCCTCGCGCTTGTAGATTTCCTCCGCGAGCATTTTTGCGCCGGCCACGGTCGAAATATCCTGCGGCAGGGAAATGCAAGGCGCGTGGCCAAGCGCGGTGAGCTCGGCGGCCGTTTCATCGCACGCGTCGGCCTTGCGGGCGGAGATATACGTCTTGCAGCCGCTTTCAACGAACCCCTGCGCGATCATCTTGCCGATGCCGCGCGATCCGCCTGTCACCAGCGCGACGCGGCCTTTCAGCGAAAAGAGGTTCTCGATCATGTGTAACTCCCCGTGTTTCTGCGGGCCGGACACTAGCCTGACGACACGGAAACGCCAGAACGTAGTGAGATCGCCAGCATCCACATCCCGGCGGGCTGCGTACCAAGCGCAGACTGCGGAGAATGCGATGAAACGGCTTGTTCTGGCGCTGGGTGTCTTGATGACGGCGGCATGTGCGACTACGGGCGTCGAGGAGCCGGCGTTTGATCTCGTTCTTTCGGACGGTGATTTCGAGGTTCGCGACTACGCCCCCACCATACTTGCGGAAACCACAGTCGAGGGCGATGCCGTGGGGTCGCGCTTTGCGGGCTTCGGTCCGCTGGCGGACTATATTTTCGCGAAGGATCGCAAGGGCGAGGAGATCGCCATGACCGCTCCGGTCACGCAGGCGCCGCGCGAAAAAATCGAGATGACTGCGCCTGTCACGCAAAAGACCGAGGCAGGGAAGTGGACGGTCGGCTTCACCATGCCCGCTGGCTACACGATGGAGACGCTCCCGAAGCCGGGCAATCCGGCGGTGAAGCTGTTGGAGCAACCGGGACGGAAGATGGCGGTCCTGTCGTTCTCTGGAACGGCGGGCAACTCCCGCATGGAAGCTGTCCGTAAGGAGTTGCTGGCGAAAGTCGCGGCAGCGGGGCTGGTTACAAAAGGCGAGCCGGTTTTCGCCTTCTATGATCCGCCATGGACGCTGCCCTTCCTGCGTCGCAATGAGGTGATGATCGAGATTGCGGAGCGTTAGAGACGACGGATCACGTCGCTCGCGATCGCGTGATCGAAATGACCTATTAAACTCCGGTTATCTGCGATCCGCTTGCAGCGTGGTCTCGTAAGCAGGCCCAGAAGCAGCGAGCCAACAGATATGGTTCTGGGAGCGTCGATCTTTACGACGCTGCGTCGCTGCCACGAACAGAGAGCAGGAACTCACATGTACAAACTGGTCCCCCTCGCGGCATTCGTCGCCATTCTTTCAGCATGTTCCGAACCGGCAGCGACGCCGGCCGACACGATGGCTGCTGCACCCGCCGCCGTCGAGCCGGCTCCGGCCGCGCCGATGGTTGAAGCCAAGGACATCGTTGACACCGCCGTCGGCGCTGGCTCGTTCAGCACGCTCGTCGCCGCTGTTCAGGCTGCTGGCCTCGAGTCGACCCTGCGCGGCGCCGGTCCCTTCACGGTTTTCGCACCGACTGACGCTGCTTTCGCGGCCCTCCCGGCCGGAACTGTCGAAGACCTGCTGAAGCCTGAGAACAAGGACAAACTCACAGCGATCCTGACCTACCACGTGCTGCCGGGCGAAGTTATGTCGTCGGCAATCGCTGGTCAGACGCTTGAGCCGGCAACGGTTCGGGGCGCAACGCTCAAAGCGGTTGGCGGTGCTGATGGCTCCGTGATGATCAACGACGCCAAGGTTGTCACCGCCGACATCGACGCTTCGAACGGCGTAATCCACGTCATCGACAAGGTGATCATGCCGCCGGCCAAATAGGCCTGAGCGAGTTCAATCGACGAGCACTCCTCCCCCCAAGGCGCGTCTGACTCCGACTTGACGCGCTGCTCGGCAAACCGCCTGCTTCCTGAAGCAGGCGGTTTGTTTTTTCAGCTCTGCATCAGGTGATCGGCAACGGCGGCGTAGGCAGGCAGGGAAACCTTGTCGAGAATGCTGTTGCCGTTGGCCGCGACTGGATGCGACGCCAGACGCGCGATCACCACATCAGCCTTCGGAGCGATCCAGCAGACTTGCCCATGGATGCCCCGAGCCGTGTAAGCCCCGAACTTGTCGTGGCTGACCCAGAACTGGTTGCGATAGCTCCAGCCGGGAATAGTCGTATAGCCGGCTTTGGCAAAGTGATCGCGATCACCGCCATTGGCGATATCGTCGACGACTTCCTCGGGCACGATTTCCTGGCCATTGAAAACGCCGCCAAGCCGCAGCATCTCTCCAAATCTTGCGAGATCGCGCAGGCAGAGATTCATGCCGCCGCCGCAGGCAGGCGTGCCGCTGCGATCGACGATAATATACGCATCTTCCTCCGCACCGAGCTTTTGCCAGATGCGTTCGGACAGAAGTTGAGCCATCGGCGTGTCTGTCACCCGCTGGACGATCCATGACAGGACCTCGGTGTTGCAGGTCTTGTAAGCAAACGCATGCCCATGCTCGCCCTGCTTCTTCAGTGTGCGCAGAAAGTCGAAGATTGTGTCTGGGCCTGAATAGCCCGGCGGAGGCGGCGAGAAGCCTGCCGCTATGCCGTAGGAGCGCACTTCAGCATTCGCATCGGTGTAATTCTCGGAATACTTCACGCCGATGGTCATATCCATCACCTGGCGCACGGTGGCGTCGCCATAAGCGGTGTCCGCCAGTTCCGGGATGTAGCGCGTGACCAGCACAGCCGGATCAATCTTTCCCTCGTGTGCGAGGATGGCGGCCATCAGGCCGACGAAGGATTTCGTCACCGAGAAAGCTATGTGCGGAAGGTGGGGCTCCAGAGCGCCACGGAACGCTTCATATACAATCTCGCCGCGATGCAGGACGACGATGCCGTCCGTGAACATGGCGTCGATCGACTGGCCCCATGTCATCTGCTGGCCTTCCTGCGTCGTGAAGGAAATGCCGTCCATGTCCTTACGCAGCTTTTTAGGAAAGCGATAAACCGGCTCGCTGCCGCGCCGGATGTTCACCGTCGATTTCAGTTCGCGCTGATGGCTGAAGGCCCAGCGTGTGTTGGGGAAGGAATTTCCCGAAAGGCCGTTATTGTCCGAACGCACGATCCGGTCAGGCTCGGGCGGAAAGCCCTGCATCAGCCCTCGCGCTTTCGGATCACTGGTCTGGGCGTTCCAGTCGTTTGCCATGCGTTGTCGCTCCAGATCGAACAGGGTGCTTTGCCGGGCGCGAACGTATCTCCGGCACGTGGAAACGCCAGTGTGAACCGTGCGCATGACGTCACACGTCGATCATTCCGGATTGGATTGTCTGTCCAGAAGGCTAGTAGCCGCCAAGACGAGCGTAGCGATCACGATGGAAGCTTTCGCCGCCATACAGCGCTTCGAGCACGCGGGCGCGCTTCATGTAGAGGCCGCTGTCATGCACATCTGTCATGCCAATGCCGCCATGCATCTGCACCGTCTCGTTGGATACAAGATGAAGCGTCTCGGCGGCCCGCGCCTTTGCCAGCGAGGCCAGTTCGGCCACGTTGTTGGCGTTCGCATCAAGCGCGGCGAGAGCGGCCCCAACGCACGAGCGCGTCAGCTCCAGCTCGGTGAACATGACGGCGGCGCGATGCTGAAGCGACTGGAACGATCCGATCAGCTGGCCGAACTGCTTGCGAACCTTGAGGTATTCCGACGTCATCTCGAACGCAGCATCCGCCGCGCCAAGAGCTTCCGCGGCAAGGCCGATGCGCGCGCGATCGAGGATCTGCTCAAGTGTGGCCAAGCCGGCATCCACCGTGCCCAGCACAGCATCAGCGCCGACCTCGACATTGGCGAAATTGATGTTTGCTGCGGCGTGGGCATCGAGCGTCTTGAGCGCCGTGCGGCTTACACCCGCTGCGTCGGCAGGCACCAGGAAGAGGGTGATGCCATGCGTGTCACTTTCGCCGCCGGATGTACGCGCGGCGACGATCAGCAGGCCCGCTTCGGCGCCATCGACCACATACCGTTTGTCGCCTGATAGCGTGTAGCCAGCGGTGGACTTCTTCGCCGTGAGCTTGATGTGGGACGGGTCGTGATGCGCGCCCTCATCGACGGCAAGCGCCGTCAGGAGATCGCCCGAAGCAATTTGCGGCAGGTAGGTTTCTTTCTGCGCCTGGCTTCCCGCGAGAACGAGGGCAGATGCGCCAATGAGAGCCGTGGAGAGAAGCGGGGAGGCGGCGATAGTCCTGCCCTGCGCCTCAATCACCTGGCCGAGGCCGACATAGCCGAAGCCTGAGCCGCCGAATTCTTCCGGGATCAGAACGCCCGTGAAGCCCAGCTCCGCCATTTCCTTCCATGTCGTGCCGTCGAAGCCTTCGCCCTTCGAGCGCAGCGCCCTGAGCTGGCTGACCGGCAGTTTTTCAGCTGCGAACGAGCGCGCGCTATCGCGCAGCATCTGTTGCTCTTCGCTCAGCACGAAAGCCATGGAAGTCTCCCGACGTACCGTTTCTTCAGTTTTGTGTGTTGGGTCTTAGCGTCCCGCGCACGGTCCAATCAAGTGCGTCTTCGAGGCGATCATTGCCCCAGAAGAGTTCGCCATCCTCGGTCACGAAGCTGGGGGCGCCGAAGATGCCCAGATCAGCCGCTTTGGAGGTTTCCTCGCGAAGCAGGTCTTTCATCGGCTCAGAGGTCATCGCGGCCAGCACTTCCAGCGGATCGAGCCCGGCGCGCCGCGCCGCGGCGTGGAGGATCTGGTGATCCGAGATATCGCGATCGTGGACAAAACTTGCCTGATAGACCGCCTTCACGAAGTTCGGCCGATCCTCCTGCGGCAGGGAGAGGGTGATACGCGCCGCCATCAGCCCGTTCTGGGGAAAGCGTCCCGGGCGGCGGAAAGGCAGGCCGTATTTCTCACATGTGCGCTCAACGTCCCGCCACATGTAAGAGCCCTTCACGGGCACAACGTTGAAGGGGCTGTCCTTCATGCCCTGCTGGGCGTGAAAGAGAGGGCCAAGCAGGAAGGGACGCCATTCAACGCTGATGCCCCGCGCAGCAGCGGCTTTGTCCACGCGCATGACGGCGGGGTAGGAGTAGGTCGAGGCGAATTCGAACCAGAATTGCAGTTTCACAAAAACCTCGAAGGCGACGATTCGTAATCCTAGCAGATTGCGTGGCTAAAAACGGCGCCCATATGCCAAAGCGGACGCCGCCAGTTCCTCTGGCGGAATAGAGGGCACAAGGAACAATTCCAATGTCGATTTCAATGCACAAGGCCAGTGCGCCTGTGTTTCTGCGCATGCTGGGCAATCTCGACGCACTTCTCGACAAGGCGGAAAAATACGCGAAGGAGCGAAATTTCGACCCGAACCTGCTGATTACATCGCGCCTGGCGCCCGACATGCGGCCGCTGTCGGCGCAGATCCAGTTCGCCAGCGACACGTCGAAATTCGCCATGGCGCGGCTTTCCGGCGGTTCCGCTCCGCCGATGGCTGATACCGAAACCACTATCGCCGAACTGCGCGAGCGCATCAAAAAGACGGTCGATTACATCAAGTCCGTTCCCGCCAGCGCAGTTGACGGTTCGGAGGAACGCGAAGTTGTTCTGAAATTCCCGAATGGCGAGATGAAGTTCACCGGACTGGCCTATCTGACCGGCTTCGTCCTGCCGAACTTCCTGTTCCACGTCACAACTGCCTACGCGATCCTGCGCCACAATGGCGTGCCACTGGGCAAAGGTGACTTCCTCGGTAACGCCTAAACGTTTGGCGGGACTGGCCTAGCGCTCCATCGTGCTGGAGAGTGCGTTCCGAATCTCGGAGCGGATGATGACCTGGCTCGATGGCGGCGCACTGGCATTCTTTCTGGCGGCCTGGTGGTTTCTTGGCTGGCTTATCGACATGTCGCCGGTGCATAAGCGGACGCTGTCAGCCGCAATGAAGGCGCAACGCCGCGAGTGGATGCGACAGATGGCGAAACGCGAGGTTCGGCTCGTCGACGCCAACATCATCACTGGCCTGCAACAAGCGACATCGTTCTTTGCTTCAACCGCGCTTCTTGCTGTCGGCGCTGGTTTCGGCCTTCTAACGGCTGCGGATACAATCATCCGGGCATTCGAGGAAAGCTTCGTCCATCTCGAGATCGATCGCGCCGCCTTCTATGTGAAGACCGCGATGCTCATGGGGCTCTATGCCTATGCCTTCTTCAAGTTCGGCTGGGCCTATCGCCTGTTCAACTATTCGGCTGTCATGCTGGCGGCCACTCCGGAAGCCGGTGAGCCGGGCGCAGAAGAGGCGGCTGCGGCGGTTGCTGAAATGAACATCGCGGCGGCCGGGCAGTTCACGCATGGCCTGCGTGCATTCTTCCTCGCGATCGCCGTGCTTGCCTGGTTCATCACCTGGTGGGCCTTCGCTATGGCAACCGTGGTGATTGTGTTTTCACTCGCCAACCGCCAGCTCAATTCGACGGCGCGGTTCGTTGCACATGGCGCGATGGCGCGCCTTCAGGACAAGCCGTGACCTTGGCCGTCCGTTGCGCGCACGGAATGTGACTGCGTTAGCCGCCTCTCCGGGTATGACGCAAGGTGTGGTCCGAGCCGTCGATTCGGCGTTCGCGACCGGCGCCGACGCTGCCGGGGCAGGCCGTTCTGCACGGCATCCTGCAGCAGGCAGCGCCACAATGGCCAAGGCTATCGCAATTTTCCTCCGCCACCCGTAAGCGTCATCTGGTTTAGCTTGAAACGTCCGCCCGCTCCGGGTCAACTCGGGCGATCCGGTCGGATAAGGGTGTGACATGGACGGCCATACTCCAAAGACATCCGATGCCGAGCGCCTGCTACTCCTTCAGCGCGCCGCTCACCGGCGCGAGGGACCACCCAGTGCGCGCGTGCGGATCGACCGGCTGGACCGGCTGGACGACATGGTGCGCAAACGGAGCGAGTCGTTCGCAGACGCCATTTCCGCCGATTTCAGCAATCGCTCGCGCTTCGAGACGGCGCTGCTTGAAACGATGGTGACGCTCTCTGCTATCCGCTACGCGCGCAAGAATGTGCGCTGGTGGATGGAGCCGGCATACCAAGAAGTGGACATGACATTCTGGCCGGGTTCGGCCTGGATCCGGCGCGAACCGCTGGGTGTGATCGGCATTGTGTCGCCGTGGAATTATCCGCTTCAGCTGGCTCTGTCGCCACTGGTGGATGTGATTGCGGGCGGCAATCGCGCAATGATCAAGCCGTCAGAACAGACACCCAATTTTTCCGACCTGTTGCATCGCGCCATATCGGAGACATTCGCGGAAGAGGAAGTTGGCGTCGTGACGGGCGGGGCGGAGGTTGCCTCCGCTTTCACGCGGCTCTCCTTCGATCATCTTGTCTTCACAGGCTCGACGTCGATCGGGCGTAAGGTCGCGCAGGCTGCTGCTGAAGGGCTGGTGCCAACCACGCTGGAGCTTGGCGGAAAATCGCCCGCCGTGATCTGCCCATCCGGCTCCATGACCAAGGCGGTCAAGGCCATCGCCTATGGCAAGTTCATCAATGCGGGTCAGACCTGTATTGCGCCTGATTATGTGATGGCGCCGCGCGAGCGGATGATCGAACTGGCCGAACAGATTCTGACCGAAGCCCGCCGCGCCTATCCCGATGTCGGCGGTGACTATTCCAGCATGATCAGTGAGCGCGCTTTCGATCGCATGACCACGGCCATCGCCGAGGCTGAGCAGGGCGGCGCCAAGGTCCTGCGCCATCCGACGCCATCGGACCGCTCAAGGCGCATGCTGCCGCCGGTTGTCGTGCTCGATGCGCCAGAGAACTGCACGCTGATGCGCGAGGAAATTTTCGGCCCGGTTCTGCCGATCATCGGATACGACACGCTGGATGATGCGCTTGAGTGGATCAACTCGCATCCGCACCCGCTCGCGCTCTATATCTTCGCGGAAGATCGCAAGGAGCAGACGAAGGTTCTAGACCGCACGCAATCGGGCGGCGTCACTGTGAACGGCACGCTGCTGCACATCGCTCAGGAAGGCCTGCCATTCGGCGGCGTCGGCGCAAGCGGCATGGGCGCCTATCACGGCCGCGCCGGCTTTGACCGCTTCACTCACGCTCGCGCTGTATTCCGCACCGGCTTCTTCAACGCCGCCAGTTGGCTCGCCCCGCCCTATGGCAAGCGCGCAAAGCGGCTGCTGCGGTTCCTGATGCGGTAGCGGCTACTGGTGATCCCGCAGGCCCAGCACGCGCTTGGCGACGACGTTGAGGTTCACCTCTGACGTGCCACCTTCGATCGAGTTGCCCTTGGCGCGGAGCATTGCGCGGGTGGACATGATCTCGCCCGGCTTGAAGCCTTCGCCTTCCCAGCCGAGGCCCTGATGGCCCATGGCTTCGACCTGAAGTTCGGTCTTGGTCTGGTTCATCTTGGCGGCAGCGTATTTGATGATCGAGGTGGCGGGACCGACATCCGCGCCGGCCTTCGCCAGCTCGGTGTTGCGCTGGATCGTCAGCATGAAGGCCTGTTCGTACATCATCGATTTCGTAACGCGCGCGCGCAAGTCGCCGTCAGCAATAGCGCCGTCTTTCGTGCCGACATATTTCTTCGCGATGTCCGCGAGGGTTGGTCCCGAATTGCGATCTGCGCCGAAGCCGGTGGCCGAGATATTCTGACGCTCATACTGCAACAGGCGTTTGGCGATATCCCAGCCCTTGCCCGGCGTGCCGACCAGCTGATCCTTCGGAATCTTCACGTCGGTGAAGAACGTCTCGCAGAAAGGCGACGAGCCGGAGATCAGAAGGATCGGACGTGTCTCAACGCCGGGCGTCGTCATGTCGAACAGGACGAACGAGATGCCCTCATGCTTCTTCGTGAAGTCGGTGCGGACAAGGCAGAAAATCCAGTCCGCGTGATTGGCGTAGCTGGTCCAGATCTTGGAGCCGTTGATCAGCCAATGATCGCCCTTGTCCTCACACTTCGTCTGGAGTGCGGCGAGGTCAGAGCCGGCGCCGGGTTCGGAATAGCCCTGGCACCAGCGCGTCTTGCCCGCGACGATATCCGGCAGGAATTTCTTCTTCTGCTCTTCGTTCGCGTATTCGAGCAAGACGGGGCCGAGCATCCAGATGCCGAACGAGGCGAGCGGCGAGCGCGCATTGATGCGCTTCATTTCCTGATCAAGAACGATGGCTTCGGCTTTCGAGAGGCCGCCGCCGCCATACTCCTTGGGCCATGCCGGCGCGGTCCAACCTTTCTCGACCATCCGCTCCAGCCATACCTTGGAGTCCGGGTTGACGAATTTCTGGTTGCGGCCGCCCCAGACCACCTCTTCCTCGACCATCGGCGTGCGCATCGAGGCCGGGCAGTTTGCCTCCAGCCATGCATGGGTCTCGGCGCGGAAATGTTCGAGGTCAGCCATCGTCTGTTTCCCGGAGCAGGTCGTTTCTCTTTTGTCCGATAGGGCTACCGAGGCGCGCGCAAAGGGTCAATCGTCCCTCGCTAGAAGCGATATTTTTGCGCGGCGTTGGCGCCTGTCTGGAAGCCCATCAGGTTCACAAGGTGGACGAGGGCAAAGACAACTGCCGTTCCGGCAAGAACCGTCACGAGCGGCCACGAAATCCATTGGACCTTGAGGCTGTCCTTGCGCGGCCGTCCGGATTTCCATCCCGCGAACACGGTCAGCGCAAGGAAGCCCACTATGACGCCAATGGTGATTGTCATTTCCATGGCGGCAGAAATGGCGCGCGCCGATGCGACGGGCAAGCATCGCCCGGCAGTTCCCGGGTAGGACTATTCAGCGCGCATCCTGGCCGTCTGGCGCATCGAACCGGAATTCCAGCTGGATGACATTGTCGACGCGGGGTGGAAGCGCGAGCGATGCAGCCGAGCCTACATCGATTGGCGAAATGTCGGTGACGGAGTGTGGCGTCTTCGCCCAGAAGTGCGGTCGCAGCTTCATCTCGATCAGCGCGCGCAGCATGGCGATGGACTGCAAGGGCCAGTAAAGCGGACTGAGCAGCGCCCACCACTTGCCCGTTTGTTGTCCTGCGGCGAGCGCTGCGAAGAGCGTGCTAGAATAGCCAGCCGCGAAGAGAGCCGAATACCACGGCTCCATTCCGCCGAGCAGGAGTCCGAATGGCAGCCATAGCAGCAGCGGAGCGTGCAGCGCAGACGCCAGCAATGCGCCGCCAAGCGTGATCTGCGTTGCGGCAAAGCGCACGAAGCCCATTTCGCGCGCTGCCTTGAAAGGCTTGCGCATCAGGACGAGCCAGGTTTGCAGATGGCCTTTCATCCAGCGCGTGCGCTGGCTCATCCAGGGCTTCAGCCGCGATGGAGCTTCCTCAAATGTTGGCGGCGCGATCATTCGGGCCTCGCCACCGAAGCGGGCCAGGCGAAGGCCGATGTCAGCATCCTCGGTGACATTCCAGGCATCCCATCCGCCGGCAGCTTCAAGCCGGTCGCGACGGAAATAGTTGCTGGTTCCGCCCAGTGCGAGCGGCAGGCCAAGGCGCGCGAGAAAGGGCAGCCACAGCTTGAAATGGATCGCGTATTCAATCTGAAACTGACGTGCGAGCCAGCCATCCCTGCCGTTGTGGATCAGAAGCGGCGCCTGCACGACGCCCAACGATTTGCCGCCCGTCTGGAATGCTGCCATCGCTGCGCGCGGCTGTTCGGGTGAAGGACGGTCTTCCGCATCAAAGACCGCAACGAACTGTCCGCGCGCCGACGCGAGGCCATAGTTGAGCGCCTTGGGTTTGGTGCGCGGGTCGCCGGGCGGGACGGGAATGATCTCGAACCACGCGGGCAGGCCGGTATCCAGTACGGCTTTTATTGTCTTGTCGTCGTCGGCTTCGACCAGGATCTTCAAGTCGAGTTTTTCCGGCGGATAATCGAGGTTGGCGATCGCATTGACCAGCCCACGGACGACGCCGGCTTCTTCGCGAAGCAGCGGTATGAGGATCGTCAGCGTCCACAGCTGGCTATTTGCCATCCGAAGCGGTTCTGGCGCCTTGCCACGCAGCAAAGCCGAAACCGTCGCCAGCAAGCGCAAGGCGATGAGAATGCCAAAGATCGAACTCAGTACAGCGGCCGTTACGGTCAGCGTTAGTGTGGTTGCTACAAGGAGAAAGGAGCAGAAACCGATCACGAACGCCCAACCAACAGCGCGCTGTGCAATCGTCAGCCCGGATTTGGCCGACAGGTCCGGTCTCGACGCAGCCAGCCCTTCGCTAGCCGCGCCGAACGCGCGCGCATCAGCAAGCCGGCGCGCGAATGTCTCGTCGGCAGGAGATAAAAAACGATCGCTCGGCGCACGTCTTGCGCGCGCGGCCCCATCCCAGTCGATCAGAAAAGCCCCCAGAATTAGCGATTTCTGCCCTGTGGATGATTTATCCACGTTCTGGGGATGGCGCGCAATCGCGAAGTGAGATGCTTCGCTGATTTTTCGCTATCAGCAAAATTTCAGGTGATCCGCCTGTGGACCGGCCTGTTGATTACGCTCGCCGGCGCATGTGCAGGACGCTGGCGGACTGTCTTGCGGCAGGGTCCTTCTTTTCAAGCTCTGACGCGGGCACAGGGCGGCTGTAGAGGAAGCCCTGCACCTCGGTGCAGCCAAGGCCAGCAAGAATGGCGGCCTGTTGCTCGTTCTCCACGCCCTCGGCCGTGACGCGCATCTTCAGGTCGCGCGCCAGCGAGATGATGGCGCGGACGATGGCCTGGTTCTCGGTCGATGTGTCGATGTCGCGCACGAAGCGCTGGTCGATCTTGATCTTGTCGAACGGGAAGGCGCGCAGATAGCTGAGTGAGGAATAGCCCGTGCCGAAATCATCGAGCGCGATCTTCACGCCGAGCTCGCGCAAGGCATGGAGCGTGCGGATGTTGTGTTCTGTCTCGTCCATCAGGACGCTTTCGACGATCTCGATCTCCAGCCGGCTGGGATCCAGTTGCGATGCTGCGAGTGCGCCAACGACGGTTGCGACAAGCGACGGGTTCTTCATCTGTGCCGGCGACAGGTTGATCGCCACCGTCACGTCTTCGCGCCATTGGGCGGCTTCCTCGATCGCCTTGCGGATCACCCAGTCGCCAAGCGGCACGATGATGCCTGTTTCTTCGGCGCAGGAGATGAAGAGCGCGGGTGAAATGAGGCCGTGGCCAGGGCGGTTCCAGCGCAGCAGGGTCTCGTAACCCGAGACCTTGCGCGTGCGCGTATTCACCAGCGGCTGGAAGTACACGTCCATGGCTTCTTCGGCGAGCGCGCTTCGAAGGTCTGTTTCAAGGTCAGCGCGGATGCGGGCAACCTCGTCCATGCCCGCCTCGAAGAAGCGGGCGCAGCCGCGGCCCTGCGCCTTGGCGCGATAGAGAGCCAACTCGGCATTCTTCATCAGGATCGCCGGATCGGTTCCGTTGTCGGGCGCCATGGCGACGCCGACGCTACCGCCGGCGAGGATATCCTTGCCGTTGATCGTCACGGGCGCAAGCAGGGCATCGACGATGAGGTCGGCGAGTTCAGCTGCTTCTTCTGTCAGCATGTCGCGCTGCATTACCGCGAACTCGTCGCCGCCAAGGCGGGCGAGGAACGCGGCCGGACCGACGCAATCGCGCAGGCGCTGGGCGACCATCTTAAGGAAGGCGTCGCCGGCCGGGTGGCCTTGCGTATCGTTAAGCGCCTTGAAGTTGTCGAGATCGATGACGAACAGAGCGAAGCCCTCGCCGCGCGTCTCCGCGGCTTCCTGTGCGATTTCCAGCTGGCGCACCAGCATGGCGCGGTTGGCGAGATCAGTCAGGCTGTCGTATTCGGTGACGTAGGCAATGCGCGCTTCGGTGTCGCGCGAGCGGGTGACGTCGGAGCATACGCCGCGCCATCCGCCATCCGCCGTCGGCTGGCCAGAGATCGACCACCAGGCTTCATGGCCGCCGATCTGCACCCGCAGGACTTCGTCCCGGAAAGACTTCTTCTGCTTCAGCACCGTGTCGAGTTGCTGAGCCGATTCCGGAGCAAATAGGGCAAGAATGCTTCCGCCTTCGAGTATGTCCGCCGGAAGGCCTGTCGCGTCGATGAAGCGCTGCGAAGCCTGTCCAAGGCGGCCATGCGCGTCAATGCGCCAGAGCCAGTCAGCCGAATGCGCCTCGAAATCGTTGAGCAGCAGACTCATTGTTTCCTTGGCTTCAGTCAGCGCAGCGGCGCTTATATGTCGGCGAACAAAGTTCGTGTCGCTGTTGGCGGCGAAGCGTTGGAGGGCCATGACGCAGCCAGCGAGGAGCAGCATGGCGCTGGCCGACCAGGCGTGGCCGCCCAGGACCATGCCGATACAGGCGCCGCCGCCGACGAGGACGGAGTAGCCTAGCGAGGCGGCCGGAAAGCTGGAATGGAGCAGCGCGCCGACACAGAGGATGGCCGCCGTCAGCACGCCGAGCAGCAGCATGTGCTGCGGACCGGACGACATCATCAGGGCGATGATGATCGCGCCCCACAGGGCGCCGCTGAAAAGGGTGTAGCGAACAATTCGACGTTCTTCCGCCGCGCAATCGGCGAGCGGTACGTGGCGTTTGGCTTCGCGCATCCTGATGAAGACGAGGACGGCGCTGGTGTAGGTCCAGACGAACACCAGGGGCATGGTGGGTTCTTGCCAGAAGGCGGCAGTCAGTACGACGGCATTGAGCAGGGAGTGTATTGCGGCCATCGGGGCGAGCGCGTGAAACGCATGACGCCGCGCGACGCTTATGGCCTCTCGGTGCGCGGCCGGAACATCGACCTCGCCCAGAAAAATCGCCCGAAGGCTGCCCAGCAACATTACGGCTGTCCCCGCCGCGCTCCGGGCGAAATTTCCCGGAATGGACTGAGACACTGCCACCGGAAGGTTAGAAAACCGCTTCGGCCGATCGATGAAACTGCAATCAATCGATTCAGACTTTGTTATCCAGCCAGAGTCGCTGCGAATGCATCGATCTCGGACTGTTCCGTCGCCCAGGAGCAGACGAAGCGGTGCGAGCCGCTGGGCCAGGGGTAGAAGCCGGCGCCGGCGGCGGAGAGGCGGGGGGCGACGCCGGGGGGGAGCATTGCGAAGACTTCGTTGCCATCGACCGGGTGAGCGAGTTCAGCACCGCTCCGGGTCAGCGCCGCAGCGAGCCCCGCTGCTGATGTATTGGCGCGGCGGGCCAGATCAAGCCAGAGATTGTCTTTCAGGTAGGCCGACATCTGCGCCGCGAGGAAGCGCATCTTCGGCGGCATGTGGCCTGCGCGCTTGGCGCGGACCTTCAGCTCGTGGAAACGCTGGCGCGCCGCGCCGAAGAGGATGATGGCCTCGCACCCGACCGCGCCATTCTTGGTCGCGCCAAAGCTCAGTACATCGACGCCGGCGCGCCATGTCATTTCCGCGGGCGAGGCCCCGGTGGAGACGAGGGCGTTGGCGAGGCGGGCGCCGTCGAGATGCACGGCGAGGCCGGCCTCGTGCGCAAGTTCCGCCCGTTCCTTGATCTCGAACGGACGGTAGGCGGCGCCGCACTCCGTCAGGTTGGACAGCGAGAGGACATGCACCGGCGTTTCGTGAATGAAGGACGGGTCGTTGGCGGCGAGGCGGCGGGTCAACGCTGACAGGTCGATGCGGGCGTGTGCGCCGGGGAGCAGGGAGAGGCGCGCGCCGCCGGTGAAGAATTCCGGCGCTCCGCGCTCGTCGCGCTCGATATGCGCTTCCTCGTGGCAGAGGATCGCGCCATGGGGCGGACAGAGGATGGACAGGGCAAGCGCGTTCGCGGCAGTGCCCGATGACGTGAACCAGACGTCGAGATCGGTCTCGAAAGTCTTGCAGAGCGCTTCGCGCGCGGCGGCTGTCCAGGGGTCTGCGCCATAGCTCCGGGCAGGGCCATGTGCGGCGTTGACCATGGCCTCAAGAATGGCCGGGTGCGCCGGGGCGGCCGTATCGGACGAGAAATTCATCGCTTGTCTCCCGCCCGGATGTCTGGAGCCGAAATCCACATCGTGCAAGATTGGGGCATGAGCGATCTTTCCGGACTCAAGGCGCTGACATTCGACGTGTTCGGAACCACGGTGGATTGGTGTAGCGGCGTCGCACGCGAATCCGAGGCGATGCTCGGCGGGCTGGGGCACAAGCTCGACTGGGTGGCCTTCGCCAATCGCTGGCGCCGCGAATACCATCCGGCGATGGAGGAGGTACGCAGCGGCCGCCGCGATTATGTCGTTATGGATCAGCTGCATCGCGAGATGCTGGACGTCGCGCTGGCCGAGTTCGGCGTTGAGGGGCTGAGCGGCGAACAGAAGGATCATCTGGCGCTTGGCTGGCGCAGGCTTGATCCGTGGCCGGATGTGGTGGCCGGCATGACGCGGCTGAGGCAGGGCTTCACGGTGGCGGCGTTGTCGAACGGCAATATCGCGCTGGTGAACGCGATGTCGAAGCGGAGTGGCATCCCGTGGGATGTGATTCTCGGCGCGGATTTCGTGCGGACGTACAAGCCGATGCCCGCGCTGTATGACAGTGCGCCGAAGCTGCTGATGCTGGAGCCGTCCGAGATCATGATGGTGGCGTGTCATGTGTGGGATGTTGATAACGCGGCGAAGCGCGGGTTCAGGACGGCGTATGTGGCGCGGCCGGAAGAGTATGGTGTGGGGAGTCCCTACAACGCGCCGGCGGCTGGGACGTATGATGTGCAGGTGGCGAGCTTTGTGGAGCTGGCTGAGGTGTTGGGAGCGTGAGCCGGCTTGGGAGGGTGCATCAAGATGCACCCTACGCATCGCCGTGATTGTCATTCCCGCGAAAGCGGGAACCCAGCGGCGGCACACACCACCCTCGTATCCCCTGGGTTCCGGCTCACTCGCTTTGCGCGTGTCCGGAATGACGATGAGAGAAGTGCGAACATGATCCCTCCACCGCGTCCCCCGCGAAGGCGGGGGTCCAGTCTTGCGCGCTTCGCGCTGGTTCTTGTTCAAGAGAGCTGGATCTCCGCCTTCGCGGGGAACGCAGACCTGAAGATCCGCTTCCAGATGTGCGCTCTCCATCGGACCGGCGCGCGCCGTCCGTGATGCTTCCGCCTTCGCCCTTCGGGCTACGGCGCGACAAGTCTCATCCCTCCAACGAGGGAGCGGGGCGCGTGATGCAGCGCCTTGGGTTAGTCCAGTGCCAGCTTTCGCTGGCGATGCGCGTCAAAACGCGCCCCGGATCGGTCGTTCCTTCCCGGTATGGCAGTGCCGGAGTTGACCTCGACATCCAGCAGGGGAAGCCCACTGGCGCCTTAGCTCCATAGCCAGTGACCGGTGCAACGTGTTCGGGGTCGTTCCGAAGACCCCGGACCCTCCGGTTGTAGCCCCGGAGGCAATGCCATCAGCGTTCGCTTCGCCTCTTCAACCAAGGGGGGTCGCATACGCCCTCCCCG
>JAUYSA010000352.1 GCA_030696545.1 Hyphomonadaceae bacterium | reverse complement strand
TGTCCTCGTATGTGACCGGCACGAATTCAGGGGTCAGATTGAAGTCCGAGCTCAAACGCTTGGCCACGTCGATCTCGTGGCCGATCCAGCGTCCACGGGGTGTCTTGAGCGCATAGGGTGCGGTCTCGACGATGCAGACCTTCAAGGTTCCGCGCTTGACCGCCGCGTCAAAGGTCTGCGCTCCGGCCGATCCTGCAGCCAGGAGAGTCAGCCCAAGGATGGCGCTCGTCAGCAAACCGTGCCGCATGTGAAAAACCTCGCCCAGCTCTCCCGCGATGTGAGTTCGATTGGCCGCGGATGACAAGGTCTATTCTCAACGGAAGGTTGTTCGCGTTAGGGTGCTGATCAGCGTTAGCGGAGACCACCATGCGCGTCGGCTTGATGATTACGGCGACGATCCTCGGGCTATGGGGGGCGGCGCCTCCTACGGTCGCCTTGGCCGACTCCTATATCGACTGTTCCTCCAGCGGCTATGGTCGCAACTACTGCTCGGTGAACACCCGTGGCCGGGTGTGGCTGGATCGCCAGTACAGCAACGATCGTGGCCCATGCATCGAGAACCAGACCTGGGGCCAAGACGGGCGCGGCATCTGGGTGGATCGCGGATGCCGTGGGCGTTTCCGGGTCGAGGATCGCTACTCCGGCGGCGGCAAGGATAAGGACAACACCGCGGCCGTGGTCGGCGGGCTGCTGATTGGCGGACTGTTGCTGGGCGCGCTGGCGGCGAACTCCAAGAACAACAACAACGACAGCGGGTCCTCCTGGAGCGGGGATTCCCGCCGCGCGGTCGACAGTTGTTCGAACGAGGCCATGAGCCAGGCCTCGCGCTATGGCTCGCGGGCGCGGATCGACCGCATCACCTCGGCCCGCGCGCAGAACCGCGGCTATTCGGTTCAGGGCTATGTCGCCGCCGACGTCGGGCCGCGGACCGTGACCTACAGCTTCGACTGCGACTTTGACGGCCGCTACGCCAATGTGGAGCTGAACTAGATGCGCGTGCTCGGCCCCGCCGTCCTGGCCATGCTTGTGGCGCTCCAAGCGGGTTGCGACCGGTCAGCCGAGCCGGCCAAGCCGGTCGCATCGCCGACGGTGGTCGCTCCGGTGACTGCTGCTCGCCCCACGCCGACACTGGCGGCTCCGCGCGGGAAGTTCGACGCGATATCCACTACGGCGATGGGGGTGACTGGCGACCTGAGCGCGACGGAGGCCGGTTTCGCGTTTTCGCAGGGCCAGACCTACGGTTTGGAAGGCGTCGGCACGGCTAGCGGCGCAGATCCCTACGCCGTCACCAAGGCGAGCTTCTCAAGCCTGATCAACGTGCCGGACGCCGCCGTCCTGGACGTTTTCCGCGTCACCAAGGAAGACCACGCTCAGGCCCGCAACGGCGGCTTCTGCGGCGCGGCCCCGACGACCTTCATCGCCACCCATGAGGGCGTGGATAGTAGCGGCGCGCCGGCCTTGTTCCTGGTCGCCTTCAGCGGCGCGAGCCCGCCGTCTGGTAACTCTCCCGAGAACGAGCTTTGCGGGACGTTCATGTACGCGCCCTCGGCGGGGCCGCCCGCGACGAAATAGCCGTGAATTCCACCGGCGTCGGCGCGACGAGGCGGGCTTGAGGCGCTAACAGGGGGAGGATTCTCGAACCAGAGGCCCTCCATGCGTCGTCATCCGCTGCTTTCCATCGCCCTCGCTACGGCTTTCAGTCTTGGCAGCTTCGCCGCGCAGGCGGCCGAACGGGTTGATCTGCTGATCCTTGACGCGACGGTGATCGACGTGGCGACCGGCGCCTTGTCGCCCAAGAGCGCGGTCGCGGTGCGCGCCGGCGACATAGTGGCCGTGGCGCCGAGCGCAACGGCCCGCAAGACCTACACCGCGTCCAAGGTTGTTCAGGCCGGCGGCCGCTTTGTGATGCCGGGACTGTGGGACAATCACGTTCACTTTGGCGGCGGGCCGGACCTGATTGGCGAGAACAAGGCGCTCCTGCCGCTCTACCTCGCGCATGGCATAACGAGCGTCCGCGACGCGTCAGGCGACCTGCCGCAGGAGGTCTTGGCCTGGCGCGACGAGGTTGCGTCCGGCGAGCTGCTTGGCCCGACGATCTATAGCTCGGGACCCAAGATCGAAGGCCTCAAGCCGATCTGGAAAGGCACCCTCGAGGTTGGAACCGAGGCTGAGGTCGACGCCGCCCTGACCAAGCTGCAGGGCATGCGCGTGGACTTCGTCAAGGTGACCGACAACACCCTGACGCCGGATCTCTTTCTCTACACTTTGAAGCAGGCGAAGGCCCGCGGGCTCACGACCTCGGCGCATATCCCGGCCGCAATCACCGTGGAGCAGGCTAGCCAAGCCGGTCTCGGCTCGATCGAACACATGGGATACGCGCTGAAAATGGGTTCGCCGCAGGAGGCGCAGATCGCAGCCGAAGTCGCCGCGGGCCGGATCACCGGAGCCGAAGCGACTGCACGCACCCTGGCGACATTTGACGAAGCCACCGCCACCGCCGCCTATCGCGGCCTTGCGGCGCGGGGAACCTTCGTCACTCCGACCCTGAACGGCAGCCGCATCACCGCCTATCTCGACCAGGACGACCACGCCGCCGATCCGTACCTCGCCTATATCGGCCCTGGCCTGAAGGGGACCTATGCCTGGCGTGTCGAGCGGGCGGCCAAGGACGACGCGGCCGCCATCGCCCGTCGCCACGCGATCTATGAGAAGAACGTCTCGCTCCTGCC
>JAUYSA010000007.1 GCA_030696545.1 Hyphomonadaceae bacterium | reverse complement strand
CATGTTCGCCACCGATGACCAGAAAGAAGGCATGAGCGCCTTCGTGGAGAAGCGCCCGGCAAAGTTCTCGAATAAGTAAGAAAGCCCTTGCAAAGCGGGCGTTGGGGCAACGTCGCGAAATCATGCGAGCCGCGAATTGACCGCCCGCGCGACCGCTGTTAAGACGCCGCTCCCCAAAACCCCCGGTTCACGTCCGGTGGCAGGGTAAACGGAGCTTGGAAGACCGATGGCCAATACGAAATCCGCCAAGAAAATGGTGCGCAAGATTGCGCGGCGGACCGAGGTCAACAAATCCCGCAAGTCGCGCGTGCGCACCTTCGTCCGCAAGGTCGAGGAAGCCGTCGCGTCTGGCGACAAGAAAGCGGCGATCACCGCCCTGAAAGCTGCCGAGCCGGAAATCATGCGCTCGGTCCAGAAGGGCATCCTGCACAAGAACACGGCGTCGCGGAAAGTTTCGCGCCTCGCCGCTCGCGTCAAAGCAGTCAACTCGTAACATCGCAGAGAGCGGAGGCATTTCGGGGTTTCCCGGGATTGCTTTTCTGTCCTCTCGGCGGTTGAGTTTTCAGGCGTTCAGCAAACTCTCCAGCACTTCGTAGTGATACGAAATATTGCTCCGTACGCGGTGCAATAGACGAAGCTTATTCTGTCGCGTTTGAGCTATGTATTGCGGCGTTTCGCCAATGGATTCAGTGGCAATACCGAATGCGACGGTTTGGTTAAAATAAATACGCAGATGCGGCTTTTGATTCGGTTGACGACAGCCGGTGATCGGAGAAAAACTCTCCTCCGTAGCGAGTAACCTTCCTTCGTTTGGACATGATCTGCGGCTCCGGGGCTGGAGCTGTTGGAGAGCCTTTTTGTCCAAATTTTCGGGAAGGCAACATCGACCAGAAGGGTAGATGAGGGGCCATGATTAGCAAACATAACACCACACGATTTGCGGCTGGCGGGATGGGTGGATCTGCCCGCTCTGCGGAGCCGTCTTCAATTTCGCGCACCGCGTCGGCCAAGCCCGTCGCGGATTCCGGCGCCGGACAAATTCCAGTCATCTGGGCCAATGTGCGCGAAGCGCTGCGCCGCCGTCTCGGCGAGCAGAAGTTCGACACATGGATCGCCAGGCTCGATCTCGTCGCCGAAGTGAACGGCGAAGTTCTTCTTGCCGCCTCCAGCGAGCATGAGCGCAGCCGCGTCGATACAGACTTCGGCCACCTCATCCAGCAGGCCTGGGACCAGGTCGATCACAGCGGCCGCTCCGTCCGCATCGAAGCACGCGAGCGTATCGCGCCAGACGTCATGGCGCTGGTACAGCCTGCGGCAGAAGGCTTTGTCGAAGCCCATGACGGCGCTGACGAACCCACGGCCGAAGCCGAAGAGGCCATTACGGTCAACGCCGAAGGCGCGCCCACTCTCGAGAACTTCCTCGTTGGCGATTCAAACCGCATCGCCTTCGGTCTCGCCCGCCGCCTCGCCATCGGCGCTGGCGTCGAAGCCAACGTTGTCACCATTGTCGGCCCGCACGGCGTCGGCAAATCCCACCTCCTCAAAGGCATCGAGCACGCGCTCAAGGCCGCAAAGGGCGAGGGCAGCTGCCTCTACATGTCGTCGGAAGATTTCACCGTCGCCTTCATCGATGGCGTGAAGCGGAAAGACACGTCGGACCTGCGCACGCTCGTCCGCCGCGCCAAGGTCGTCCTGCTCGACGATTTCCAGTTCATCTGCTCGAAGCCCGGCACGCTGGTGGAGTTCTTCTCCCACATGCGCGCCATCGTCTCGAATGGCGGCGTCGTCGTTCTCGCCGCTGACCAGACGCCCGCCCTGATCGACCAGCTCGATGAGCGTATGCGTGACGAGATCCATGGCGGCGTCATCGCCCAGATGGAACTGCCCGAGCGCAATCTCCGCCGCGAGATCCTCCGCGCCAAGGCGGACGCCGTCTCCGAAGCCGCCGCCGCCATCGACGCTGAGTTCCACCTCACCGACGAGTGGATCGATCTCCTCGCGGATCGTCTCCCGGCATCCGGCCGCGCCCTCTGCGGCGCCGTCCGCAACGTCTATTGCGGCACGGTCCTCGCGGGCAAAACGCTCGACAAGGCCGCGGTCGAAAAATCGATCCAGCTCCAGATGGGCGGCGCTCCCGCCCGCGCGCCGAAGATCGACACGATCAAGGACATCACGGCCCGCGCCTATGGCGTCACCAAGCTGGATCTCGAATCCGCCTGCCGCAAACGCCAGTTCGCCCAGCCGCGCCAGTTCGCCATGTATCTCAGCCGGCAACTGACGAAATGCTCCTATCCGCAGATCGGGCGGATGTTCGGCGACCGCGACCACACAACGGTGCTTTTCGCCTACCGGAAAATCTCCGCCATGGTCGCCGGCAACGAAGGCCTCGCCGAAGAACTCCGCCAACTCGAACAGCGCATCCTCGCGGACCCCCGCAACACGCGCTGATCTTTTCCTCCCCAGGCCAAAAAGGCCGGGGGAGGTGGATCGCCCCGAAGGGGCGAGACGGTGGGGGCAAGCCCCACGCACCGAACCCACACAAACCCCTCTCCCGGCAACGGGGGAGGGGTTTTGCTTATGCGGACGCGGCTGGGGGCTAGTTCCAAGGGGATTCCAACTCACTGTTCCGCTCATCCCGGCGAAAGCCGGGACCCAGAGCGCCACTCCCAATCGTCATTCCGGACACGCGCAAAGCGCGTGAGCCGGAACCCAGGGGCCGCGCCCGCAACTCCTGGCTTCCCGCTCCCTCATCCTGAGCCTGTCGAAGGACGCTACGCTCCGGCGGGAATGACGATAAGGCAGGAGGCGGGGATGCGGCCGAGAGAGCCGGGTTGAGCGGCAGGAAACAGCCCAATTCCCCATCTCAAATCGCCCAACAATCACCCGCCCTGTGGATGCTTCGCCCGAACCCCTGAATACCCTCGAAAACGGCTCTTCTCGCAGCGCCGCAATCAGCTAATGTCTCAACCCGCCCCCCCAAAAATATGGGGATCTGGGGCGGGCCGAAGTTCTTCGGCAGACCGCCAGGCGCTGCAACCGGCGCTTTCTGACAGGATTGGGCTTATGAAGCTGACCATCGACCGCAACGCCCTCATGCGTGCGCTCTCCCACGTTCAGGCCGTCGTCGAGCGCCGGAACACCATTCCAATCCTGTCCAACATCCTCATGGTGGCCGAAGGCGACCGTCTCAGCCTCACAGCAACCGATCTGGATATCGAGGCGACCGACGCCGCAGAAGCCTCCGTGAAAAAGGCCGGCTCCGTCACCGCCCCGGCGCAAACGCTGTTCGACGTCGTGCGCAAACTGCCCGAAGGCTCCGAAATCGCGCTCGACCTGTCGGAAGGCCGCCTGTCGATCTCCTCCGGCCGCTCCAGATTTGCGCTGCCGACCCTCCCGGCCTCCGACTTCCAGACCATGGCGAAGGAAGCTGCCCCGGTTAAGTTCGACATGGACGCCGCCGAGCTGCGCCGCCTCATCGACAAGACGCGCTTTGCGATCTCCACCGAAGAGACGCGCTATTACCTGAACGGCATCTACCTGCACCACGCCAAGGGCGCGAAGGGCAACGTCCTCCGCGCCGTGGCGACCGATGGCCACCGCCTCGCCCTCGCCGAAACCGAAGCGCCGAAAGGCTCCGCCACGCTCAAGGGCGTCATCGTCCCGCGCAAGGCCATCGTCGAAGCCCGCCGCCTGCTCGATGACGCGCCCGAAACAGTCACGATCGAAGCGTCCGATTCCAAGATCGTCTTCCGCATCGGCGAAGCCGTGCTCACCTCGAAACTGATCGACGGCTCCTTCCCGGATTACCAGCGCGTGATCCCGAAGGAAAACGGCCGCATCCTCATCGTCGAGAACAAGCCGTTCAAGGACGCGGTCGATCGCGTCGCCACCGTCTCCGCCGAACGCTCGCGCTCCGTGAAACTCTCGCTCTCGCCGGGCAAGCTCACGCTCGCCGTCAGCCACGCCGAAACCGGGCAGGGCACGGAAGAGCTTGAGGTCGAATACGACGCTGAACCGATGGAGATCGGCTTCAACGCCAAATATCTCCTCGACGTGGCGTCCCAGATCGAAGCCGACGAAACCCGCATCGAATTCAACGACGCCGCCAGCCCCGCCCGCGTCCTCGACGCCAAGGACGCCGGCGCCCAATACGTCCTGATGCCGCTGCGTGTGTAGCGCCATGTCCTCCACCGCCGCAGGCGGGGGAGGTGGATTGCGGCAAAGCCGCAAGACGGAGGGGGCTGGCCGCATCCTTCAATCGTCATTCCTGCGAAAGCAGGAACCCAAGGGCTGCAAGGGCGGCGTCTGCAGCCCCTGGGTTCCCGCTCTTCGCTGCGCTTCGGCGGGAATGACAAAGCTGGCGCACCTGCGCCTCGCACGATGCACGCCCCCTCAACGATGCACGTCCCTCACTCCGCTCCTCCCGACGAAAGTCGGGACCCAGGGCGCCAGGCGCAATGTCAGTCATGGACACATGAGGCCTCACCCCATCCCAGGCGCTGCTTTCAAGCGCCCCTCTCCCCCTTGTGGGGGGAGGGTAGGGTGTGGGGGGCTGTCGAACGGCACGTTCTTTCGACGGCGCGGCGCGCTGCGCCGGCCCCCACCCCAGCCCCTCCCCACAAGGGGGAGGGGGCACAAGCCAGCCTGCATCAATGCCGGGGAAGGGTCCGATGACTGACCTCTCCCCCCGCCGCCCGCATGTCCGCCTCACGCGCCTCGCGCTGCAGGATTTCCGCAACTACGCAACGCTCCAGCTCCGCCTCGATGGCCGCCATGTCTGCCTCTATGGCGCAAACGGCTCGGGCAAGACCAACCTGATGGAAGCCGTCTCCATGCTGTCGCCGGGCCGCGGCCTGCGCGGCGCTGAATTCACTGAACTCATCCGCCGCGACGCCGAAGGCCAGCTCGCTCGCAGCTGGGCGCTCTCCGCCGACGTCCGCGATGGCGACATCGACCGCAAGCTCGGTCTCTCCCTCGAACTCGACGAGCAGGGAAAATCCAAACGCACCGCCCGCCTCGATGGCGTCAACACCGCGCAGGCCGATCTCGCCGAGCTCATGCGCATCATCTGGCTCACCCCGTCGATGGACCGCGTCTTCGTCGGCCCGGCAGGCGATCGCCGCCGCTTCCTCGACCGGCAGGTGATGGCCCACTTTCCCAGCCACGGCACATTCGGCGCCGCCTACGAGAAGGCCATGCGCCAGCGCAACGCGCTGCTGGAGCGGGGCAGGGCCGATCCCGCCTGGCTCGACGCGCTCGAACTCGGCATGGCTTCCGCCGGCGCCGCCATGGCCATCCACCGCGTCGACGCCGTGCGCGTGATGCAGGAAGCCATCCTCGCCCGCCCCGAAGGCGCCTTCCCCAAAGCCCTGATCGACCTCGATGGACAGTTCGAGACGCACGCCGCCAACGACATGCCGCTCACCGATATCGAGCAGGAAATCGTCAGCCAGCTGCGCGAAAACCGCTCCCGCGACCAGGCCGCCGGGCGCACATCGCAGGGCGTTCACCGCACGGATTTGCGGGTCATTCACGCGCCAAAAGGACTGCCCGCCGACCAGTGCTCAACAGGCGAGCAGAAAGCCTTGTTAATTGGGCTAATTTTGGCTAATGCCCAGGCGCTTTTCGAGCGTGATTTTGCCCCCTCTCCTCTGCTATTACTGGATGAAGCGGCAGCCCATCTCGATTCGGATCGGCGCGCCGCCTTGTACGATGAACTGGCCGCGCTCGGCGGTCAGGCCTGGCTCACAGGAACAGACCGCAGCCTGTTCGACGCGTTCGGCGATCGAGCGCAGCGGTTTGAGGTGTCCGAGGGCGTCGTGCGTGAAGGTTGAGCGGCCCCGCGACGGCGGCCGCTACAAGGAAGTTTTGAATGTCAGACGTGTCTGAAAACGGCGGCGTGAACAACAACAGCTACGGCGCCGACTCGATCAAGGTCCTGCGCGGCCTCGACGCTGTCCGCAAACGCCCCGGCATGTATATCGGCGACACCGACGATGGCTCGGGCCTGCACCACATGGTGTACGAAGTCGTCGACAACTCGATCGACGAAGCGCTCGCCGGCCACGCCGACCATGTCGCCGTCACGCTCCACGCCGATGGCTCCGCCGAAGTCTCCGACAATGGCCGCGGCATCCCCGTCGGCATCCACGCCGAGGAAGGCGTCTCCGCCGCCGAAGTCGTGATGACCCAGCTGCACGCGGGCGGCAAATTCGCCAACACCGAGGAAGAGGGCTCCTACAAGGTCTCCGGCGGCCTGCACGGCGTCGGCGTCTCCGTCGTCAACGCGCTCTCCGAACACCTCGACCTCACGATCCGCCGCGACGGCAAGATCCACACCATGCGCTTCCTGCTGGGTGAGCCCGAAGCCCCGCTGCGCATCATCGGCGACGCGCCCATGAAGGCAGACGGCTCGCGCTTTGAAACCGGCACCACCGTCCGCTTCCTGCCCAGCCCCAAGACCTTCACCATGATCGAGTTCAACCGCTCGACGCTGGAACACCGCCTGCGCGAACTCGCCTTCCTCAACTCCGGCGTGAAGATCGTCTTCCGCGACCTGCGCGGCGCAGAGCCGTGGGAAATCGTCATGCAGTACGAGGGCGGCGTCGAGGAATTCGTCAAGCACATCGACAAGCAGCGCTCGGCCGCCATCCCCAAGCCGATCT
>JAUYSA010000481.1 GCA_030696545.1 Hyphomonadaceae bacterium | reverse complement strand
CCGCCGACACATCTCAAGCATCAAGTCTCGAGAACCGGCCGAGAGAGTGGATCCTAAACAACTCAGTCGGATCGAGGACAAGCTCTCCCAACTTGCAGCCCGGGTTGGATTTGACCCGTTCCTGACTTCACATCCGAATATCTGCGTGACGTAGAAAGAAACGGGAATCACAGATTCCGCCTGCCGCTTGTGGCGGCTCTACCTCCGGACCTTGGACGCCGGCAAAGCGTAAAACGGGCTGATTTTGCTGGCTCGGCCGGCAGAGGCAACGAGCGCTCCGGCCCCCATAATGTCGGTGAGGCCGGACCGTTAAAAGCTAGTCGAAAATTTCGCCAATCGAATTGTCGCGCTGCGACATCGAATTTGACTGGACTGCTCCGCGACGTGGAGCGGTGGTCGTGCTCCAAACAAAGGAGACGATCAATGAACAGGCGAACTAAGACAGCAAGATCGCGCCGCAGGAGATCAGCCGAGGAAACTGAGTTTCTCTACGTGCTGAGTTTTTCCGAAGCGGTCAGACGTAGACGTCGACCGGGGCGCACCCCGAGACAGCCGGTTTCTCCGCCCACATTCCCAACTCAGCCGTTTGCGCCCCGCACGCTTACCGCAATTCCGACGATTGCGCCGTCGCTGAAGGCAACCTCAACGCGCAAGCGCGAACTGGAGGACGCGTGATGGACCAACAGCTTGACGCCCCCAAAACTGCCAAGCGCCGGCTATCGGCCAAAGCCGATACTGCCGAGGCAGCGCTCAATCTATCACGCACGCTAGAACCTGCGACACCGCTGGTGACCACGCCCGGCTGGCATGAACTTGCGGAAGATTCTTACCACAGTGACCCATGTCCCGCGCCGTCGCTTTCATCGCATGTTGCAATGACCATCATTGGAAAGTCCTTGATGCACGCTTGGCGAAACCACCCTCGCTCCCCGCTCTTCGAGCCTTCGGTAATGGGAGGCGCTGCGGACCGCGGCAGCGCCGCACACGCGCTCCTGTTTGGCGGCAAAGCTATCGAATCCATCGCGGCGGACGACTTCCGCACAGCCGCTGCCCGTGAGGCGCGCGACAAGGCCAGAGCGGCCGGCCGCATACCCCTGCTGTCAAAGGACATCGAAGGCCTTGAAGCCATGATCGAGCCCGCGCGCCAGCGCTTTCATGATCTTCATGGCGGCGCTTTCCTGTGTGAGCAAACCGCCATCTGGCGCGAAGGCCGGCTCGATAGCGCCGGATGGCGTAGAGCGCGGATCGATACACTGTCCCCTTCGCGAGCTCTGATTGTTGACTACAAGACAACCGAAGCTGCGGTCGATAATTTGTCCTGCGAACGTCGCATCGCCGATATGGGCTTGCAAATGCAAGCCGCCGCTTACGTCGATGCGGTCGAGAGCCTGCATCCCGAGTTGATGGGGAGAGTAAGGTTCATCTTCCAGTGGCAAGAGCAGAAGGCCCCTTACGCCCTCTCACCGCCTATTGAGATGTCGGAAGCCTTCCTCAGCCTGGGCCGCGCCCAATGGAAAGCGGCCGGCCATCTCTGGGACAAGGCGCTAAAGCACGGCGCCTTCCCGGGCTACTCGTCCTATCCCTATCTCGCTTGCCCGCCGCCGTGGGAACTCAGTCGGTGGGAGGAGCGCCAACTCACTGACGCCAACCTTGCGGAGATGCTGTCATGACTCTCCAGCTTGCAGGATCCCAACCTTCGCCGGCGTCGCTTGAAGAGGCCGGACTGGCACAGGCCACTCTTGAGCCCGAACGTCTCCCCAGCCATCAAGGCGCCAGACGCTTTCTGATCCAGCCAGCAGTAAGGCGTCCCGTTCCCTTGTTGTTTGGTCTGGCCGGCCCTTCAGGATCAGGCAAAACCTACTCAGCCCTTCGCCTGGCGTCTGGCATCGCCCGTGTCGCCCGCGGGGAAATCGTCGTCATCGATACCGAAAACCAGCGCGCCCAGCACTATGCTGATCACTTCAAATTCAGTCACATCGACTTCGCCCCGCCATACGGACCAATGGACTATCTCGCTGCCATCCACACCGCGGAACGCAGCAAGCCCGCCTGTATCATTATCGATAGTTTGTCCCACGAACACGATGGCGAAGGCGGAACGCTCGACTGCGTGACAGCAGAGCTGGACCGATTGGCAGGCGCCGACACAGGGCTTCAACAGAAGCTTGCAGCCGCCGCCTGGCGAAAGCCAAAAGCGGCAAGGCGCGCCCTGCTCTCAGGGCTTCTCCGGCTGCAATCGCATGTGATCGTCTGCATTCGAGCAAACGAGCGCACACGCATGGCGCGAGAGGCCGTCGCAATAGAACCGGTCGATATGGGCCTCACGCCGATTGCGGCCCCGGAGTTTCTATTTGAGCTTACCGCTTCTGCCCTGCTTAAAGCGGGAGCGCAGGGATCGCCCACGTGGTCAAGCGCCCTCCCCGGCGAGCACGCCGCGATAAAGCTACCTCGACAATTTGAGTCGGTGTTCAAGGGTAGCGGTCCGCTGGAGGAAGGCCACGGCGAGTTGCTGGCGCGCTGGGCCGCCGGGGAGGTGTTGCCGGCCGCTGAGCAATCTACTCGCCGAAGCCCCCCTAAGCGACGGAGGACAAAGCTATGAAGCAGCGCGCGCTCCAACCTGTGCCTGTGGCCCCGTTAGCCCGGCGCAAACTCTCCAGGATCGAGTTTGCTCAGCTCATGCTCGATCAGGAAGGACGCTGTGCATGCTGCCGCGAAAAACTCCGATCTGACCTTATCATTGATGAGCATGTGACGGCCCTCGATCATGGCGGTACCAACGACCTTTCAAACCGTGCGCTCTATTGCACCGCATGTGCTCGCGCAAAGACCGAAGACGATCTTGCCGAGAGCCTACATGGCCGGAGGGTTCGGGGCGAGATCGGGCAGAAGTACCGTCGCAACATGCGCCAGCTCAAGCCCGGCAGCCAACCACCAACGTTCGCCACGAATCGTGATGGACCGCTGAAGCGGAAAATCAATGGGCAGGTAGTGCGGCGGCCAAAGCAACGCAAACGCGTCAGGCCAGTGAGATCGTTTTCTTCGCGACAGAATCCGTCCGCTTGACGAAGGCAAAGCTTAGCGTCGAAATATGATGTGACTTATATTCTACATACGCACGGAAACTCCGGCATGGCTGATACAGATGAAGCGGAGCGGATTGCATTGGGGCAGGCGCTGATGGCCGAGATAACGGGTCGGCTCGAAGACTTGGCGGGACTGGCGCCCGATCAGCAGCTCGCGCGCACGTCCAATCCTCGTCTGCTGGAAGGTGCTATGAACGTCCTCGACCTGATCAAAACTCACGGCCTGCTTTTGCCGCCCACTCGTCGGAAGCCTATTCGAGAAAAACCGAAGGCTTGACCTTCAAAGCCTTTGCAGTTTTATCAAGCACCTTGACGGTGGGGTTCCGCACGCCGCGCTCAACGCCCGAAACATAAGTCCGATGCAGGCCGGCGCGGTCAGCCAAGTCTTCCTGGCTGATGCCCTGAGCCTCTCTTACCCGTCTAAGGTTTGCGCCTACACGCTTTGCTACGCTCATGCGGTCGAGCAGGCGGCAATGTTGCCGATCAGTCCACAGACTATAAGTTTCGTTTTGATGGGACGAGTCGTTCGCGACGCGTTCGGATAGAGGCGCCGATTAGACCCGGCTTGGGCGGCCGGGCGCGGCTTAGTCAGCCATCGTGTCCACGACAATAACGGATACATTGTCCGGCGCGCCGGCTTCCAGGGCATCTTCTATCAATCTGCTTGCCGCTTGCTGCGGGGACGCCAAAGCCAAGGCCAACGCGATGTCAGCTTCGCCGACAACGCTCAAACCGTCTGAGCAAAGCAGAAATCGGTCGCCAGTCCTCAAATCACCATTGGTCGCTTCAATATCCAAACGAGTGTTCGCTCCGATTGCGCGAGTCGCCTGTTGAAGATCCGGCTGTTGCGCTGCCTGTTCGCGGGTGAGCTGACCGGCATCCATCAACTCCTGCGCGCGCGTGTGATCGCGGCTTAAACGCATCAGCTTGCCTGAACGAAACACGTATCCCCGACTGGTTCCGGTCCACAGGCAAGCGTAGCTGTCGTCGCGGGCCAACAGCGCGACAACGCTGGCGCCAACATTCTCCAGACGCTCTTCCAACGCCCTCGTCAGAAGCTGAAGGTTTACCTTGGTCAGGGCGCCGCGAACGGCTCGCCGGGCGTTGAATGCGGAATCAAATGTATCAAGCTGCGCCAGCGCGCGAACAATTATCGCCGCACCAATGCCAGAGGATTGGTCTCCGCCCATTCCGTCGGCCAACGCCCACAAACCTACCTTCGAGCGCTCTAGAATTGCATCGCGATTGAGTTTGCGAACGCAACCCGTGTTAGTAAGCGCGCTTGAGCGAAACCGCCCCTGCCCCTCGTTCGCTTTGACCGTTACCAAAACCAACGGACCCCTCCGCGCTCCAGCCACGTGTAGAGACGGAGCAGATCATTTCAGAAACTGATGTCAGCCGCGTTAATTGGGGGCGTTTTCGCGCTTTGGTCGCGTCAAAGCTCGGTAGAATTCGATGGGCTTGAGCTGTGGCTGTGCCGGTAAGGCGCGGGGTCAGCCCGCGGCTATCGCGGAAGGCCGATGACAACCCAGCCCCAAATGGCCGCGACCGCAGCAATGGCGTAGAGCCACCAGGTCCAGGCAGGCACTATCAATCGCAAACCGTGACCGCAGCGCTTGCAGCGCAGCCACAGCCAGGATCGCGTGATCCAGCCGGCGTCTCGCTGCCATTCGAGATCAAGGCTTCCACAGCTTCGACATGTCTCGATAATTTGCGTCATCAGTCCCCTGCGCGGATGAGATTAGCAAAAAGAGTGGCGCATGTGGAGCGGCCGCGAACCGTAACGGCGAAGCCGCTAAACTCCCGGTCAGCCCGCATCGAAATGCGGCCTCTAGCCTTGAAAGGGGCGACAGATCGGCAGGCGTTCTGCTCGGATCCGGCCCGCACGAAAACCGAGCGTGTCTGGCCTAGGCCCTTTGGAAATCAATCCGATTTGTTCAGAATGTTGATCTCTTCATTCGTTGCCGCGTTGAACGTGCGGATCTGAGAACAGCCGGACGTCTTGAACTCCCAGACCTTCATCAATGCTTCCTTCTTAGCGAGTGGCGCCGTGGCAACTGCTTTGCCGCGCGCGTCAATCGCCTTCACCACAATCAGCATGGGGGCTCCTGCGCGCCGCCAAACATTGTGGCTGAGCGCGTTGTTATTAATGCGCAGCCGAAGTCTTAGTGCCATTCCGTCCGAGTCCGTCTTGGCAACTTAGCATGAGAGTGCCTGCGCAGGTACACCACCAAGATCGATGCCTATCTTTCGCTCATCGACAAGTACTTCGAGTGGGAAGCTCTAGCGCGCTCGCGCGGTGATATGATCCAGCGCGAAATAGGGTCAGCGCCTGGCGCCGACTATCAAGCTGCGGGCGAGATCAAGTTCACGCTCAACAGCGGCAATGCTTCGCGTCAGTATCTGCTGCTTGAACTTTGCATCATCGGGGTTTGTCAGAACCCTATGAACTTTACGCCGGAGAACGCACGGGAGCTTCGTTCGGTCCTGTTGCGCGTCAAAGAGGAGCGGGTCGAGCATCTCGATGAAGCGGCTATCTACAAATGAGGGAGGTTCAAGTGATCGGAAAGCTTGCGCGCATTCCCTCCCCTTGTTCGACGCGCTTCGGCCGCGCTCTGGAAGGCGCATCTTGCAGGCCCGGTACGGTACGGTACGGTAAATCGAGCGGTCCATACGATATCGCGAACACACCGTTGCGCGTAACACGTGGCTACTATTTTCCTTTGGCGCTGGCAGTCATCGACACTAGACTGATGTATAGAGCTTAAACCGATCTAGGGGCGTTACTGAAACGCGGGTGGGTCATTTGCATCGATTCAGAAGGACCGCGCTGCAGCCGCAGGCAGGCCGGAGACCCGCTGCCCCAAAGACATCGCGTCGCTTGCATCTGATAGCGGCCAGCGCTGTCGCGCTTTCTGGCAAGATCAAGCGTCTGAAGGCGGTTTCACGCCTGACTACGCATGTCGTATTATCTCTTGCATCGGCGGTAGCTTGGTCGAGCGTCGCATTTGCGCAGGTACTCGAGCCGGCCAACAAGCCAGACGACCCGGTTTACAACAATTTCTCCTACCCGGCCCAGGTTCGAGATCCGACGCCGGTCGAGGCGAAGCAACTGATCGACCTGTTCCTCGCGGCGGGCGGAACGGGCATGCCCGTGAGCGACGATGTGGCGCTCTCCAACTGGCATAAAGTTATTGATTTGAGTTTGCGTACGTGGGGACCCAATCATCCGACGACAGCAAATCTCTATTTCCGCTTGGCCAGTCGCCTAGGCTCCATGGGCCAAAACGCCCAGGTTGCGTCGCTCTACCGGCAAGCGCTGGCTATTCAAGTGAAGACGCTTGGACGCTATCACAACCACACGATCTGGACGATAAGCGCGCTTGCGGCATCGCTTTCCGCTCCCGAAGCCGAGCCATTATGGCTCGAGCTGCTGTCAGTATCGGACGCTCGCTTGCAGGCTGCGCGCGGAGCCACGGCAAATTGCCTTGAGCTCCTCGCCGACAGCATCGCAGCGCAAGGGCGTGGCGCTGAAGCCGGCGTTCTACGCGGGCGCGCAAGAGCCTTACGTGGCGACAAAGTCGATGACAGCGCGCTAACAGGCCCGCCGATAGCCGGCATGGAAATGGCGGCTGACAATGCTCTGTCGACAATCGCATACAACCCCGCCTTCGTGAGACCAGCGACGCCCGCCGAGGTCGCCCAACGCAAAGCTCTGGCGACCAAGGCTGAACGACTGCGTGCTGGCGGGGACTTGCCGGGCGCAGCGCTTGCGTGGCGAGAGGCGCTAACACTGGACGAGAATACGTGGGGGCCGATGCATCCCGGTGTTGGCGCGGCGCTGATCGGTCTGGCCGCAACGGCGGAGGCGCAGGGCGCTGTTGCAGACGCAGGCGCTTACCTCAAGCGCGCGGTGGATGCCTACCAACGGGCCTTAGGCGCCGAGCATTTTGAAACCCTTGCCGCGTCCAGTTTGCTGGCAAAAAATCTCACGGCACAAAAGAAGTTTTCAGAGGCGGAAGCTGTCCTTCGTGATGTTTTGAAAACACGACAAGCCGTCATGCGGCAGCGAGTCCGAAATTATGCTGACGACCTGGAACGTTACGCTGACGGCTTGGAGCGCGTGTTTCGCTATCCAGAAGCTGAGGCGTCGCTACGTCGGGCACTATCGATTTACGAGGCGCTCAAGGGCAAGGACGAAGGCATGACCTCGCATCTGCTTGTGAAGCTCGCGAGGAATCTAAGCAATCAGGGACATCCGGCAGAAGCCGAGCCGTACTATGAGCAAGCTGCGCAAACGTATCACGCGCGCATCATGGCTGATCCGGCAGACGATGCATGGCTTGCGAATGCGATGGCGCTGAACAAGCTAAAGCTGAGCAAGATCGAAGGCGTGGAGAATACTCTGAAGCAGTCCCTCGCTGTTTATAGGGCGTCGCAATCCGCCAATCGACTGCGGACAGCGAACGGGCTTTCAGATCTCGGCTATTTTTATCTGGAAACAAGCAAGCCTGAGATGGCGCGGCCATTGCTGGAAGAAGCACTGGCTATTCGTTCTGAACGACTCGGCGCGTTCAACAGCGCTACGGCGTCGACAGCGCAGAACCTTGCCTTCGCAAACTTGGCTATGAACAGACCGGCGGCAGCACTTGATGCCGCGCGCAAGGCGCTCGCGAGTCGCGCGGCGCTACAGGGCGCGGCGGGCGTGTCCGCACCCGAACCGGCGCAACGGAATGGACGGACGCAGTACGCCGCCGCGGCGATGATGCTGACGCGGGCGGATTGGATTGTCGCCAAGCTGCGTCCGACAGAGGCAGCGGCTTTGCGAGCAGAAGCATTTGAAGCAGTACAACGTGTTGCAAGCTCATCAGCGGCCGACGCGATGACGCGCAGTGCGGCGCGTCGGCTGGCCGACAGCGTAGGCGCTGGTGAAGCCGAAATACAGTGGCGCGCATCGCTCGACCGCATCGATTGGCTGAACAGCGAGATAGCTACAGCCGCAACGTTGGGGACCTCTGGCGACACGAAACGGACCAGGCTGCTTGATGAGCTCGCTTCGCAGATAAAACTCCGCAAAGAGGCGGAAAGCAGGCTCGCTGCCAAGTCACCAGCCTATTTCGACATGCTGAAATCCGAGCCTGTGACAATCGACGACTTGCAGGCAACGAGCGGCGTGAACGCCAGACTTCTAGGCGACGACGAGGCCCTTATCCTGCTTAACCCCGGAGCAGCATGGCTCCCAGAAGGCCAGCGCAGGGGTTTGGTTTTTGTAGTCACAAAACAGAAAGTCGCGTGGGCAGAAATTCCGCTCTCACCAGAAGAACTCGGGTCGGAAGTGCGCACGCTGCACAATCAACTGGCAAGCGGCGGCCAGACAACGAAGCCGCATGATAATACAGTAGTTATTGGGTACGAACGACAGCGGGCGTTCAACCTCTACACTAAGCTGTTCGGCGCGCCACAAGTGGCCGAAGCTTTGGCGGGCAAGTCGCGATGGCTATTGTCGCCACAGGGCTCCTTGGTCAGCCTTCCGTTTGCTGCCTTGGTAATGACAGCGCCGGAAGGCGGCGAAGAGTTCGATGCAGACCCTGCCTACATGAGACGCACGAACTGGCTGGGACTCAAGAAGACCTTGGCGCTGGTTCCGTCCGTTCCGATGTTGCGGGTACAGCGTTTGGCGGCTCCGGCGACAGGAGGCGGCGAGACGTTTTTCGGGTTGGGCGATCCAGCCTTTCGCGGCGTACCCGACCCTCCACTGACCCCGGAGGAAGTGGCTGACAAGGACGAACAGCGGCGAACACCGAACGATGGAAGTCGATATTTTAGCGGGACCGTCGGCGACCCCGCGCGCATTGCGGAGTTGAAACGTCTTCCTGCCACCAATGGCGAGATCCTGAGCTTAGCCGCTTTCTTCAAAGCCGACGACAGTGACGTGGCCCTGCAAATGAATGCGACCGAGGCCGAACTTCGCCGGCGCAATCGCGACAAGTCCCTGTTGCGCGCAGATATCATCGTGTTCGCGACCCATGGTTTGATTGCGGGCGGCCTGGATGAAACACTTACAGAGCCAGCCCTGGCGCTTACACCGCCAAGGTTGGCCGCTGGACAAACTCCGGTGGCGGAGAACGATGGATTGCTGACGGCATCTGAAGCGGCTTCGTTGAGATTGTCGGCACGGTGGGTAATCTTGTCGGCTTGCAACACGGCAGCGGGCGACAACAATGACGCTGAGAGCCTCGCCGGTCTGGCGCGGGCATTCTTCATGGCCGGAGCGCATTCTCTTCTTGCGTCACATTATCCCGTATTGGATTCCAGCGCAGAAAAATTGACAAC
>JAUYSA010000472.1 GCA_030696545.1 Hyphomonadaceae bacterium | reverse complement strand
CCCGCACGCTCATGACCACACGTCCCACTCCATCCGGAAACGCGTGCTTGATGGCGTTGGTCGCCAGCTCGTTGACCAGCAAGCCGAACGGCACCGCCTGTTCCGGATTGATCTCCAGGGCCTCCGCCTCCACATCGATGCTGATCCTCGTGGCGGTGCCCAGAAGGCTGGCCGAAATCGACGTACCGATCTTCTTCAGATAGCCGTCCACCGCAACGGACCCGCCGCGGCTTGAATGCGAAATCAGGTCGTAAAGCTCGGCGATCGCGCCGATCCGCGTCTGCATCGACCTGTAGCCCTGCACACATGGCTTGGGCGTCGAGCGCGCCTCGAATGCGATCAGCCCCACAATGATCTGCAGGTTGTTCTTGATCCGGTGTGATATCTCGTTGGTCAGCATCAGCGCATCACGCTCGCGCTGCTTGCGATCCGTGATGTCCTCGAACACCAGCAGCATCCGGTGGGCATGGTTGCCCGGTTGCGAAATCTTGCGGGCGTTGAGATTGAAAACACGTTGGCCGAGCACGGGGAACGTGTCTTCGATCTCGAAATTCTCGAACGGCTTGTTCTCCGGCAGCACCTTGTCCAGCACATGGCGCAGGGCGGGCACGTCCCATTGATGCTGGCCCAGCTCGGACACGCGCCGTCCGCGCGCCTCGGCCTGCGTGATGCCGAACATCGTCAGGAACGCCTTGCTCGCCGTCACCACCGTCATGTCGGATTCAAGCACGACCAGCGGATCGCGAATCGTGTCCACAATGCTCTGCGTCAGCTGCCAGTTGCGTTTGCTGTCCTTGCGCGCCGCGCGCTCCTCGCTGACATCCTCGATAGCGAGCAGGATGGAGCCGTCATTATCGTCGCCGGGATGAATGATCTTGCGTGCATTCACCAGCATGGTGCGCTCGCCAATGGTCGGGAAGTCGTGTTCGACCTCGAAACCCTCGACCGACGCACGATGCGGAATCACGCTTTCCAGCAGGGTGCGCAGCGCCGGTATGTCCCACTGCCGGTTGCCCAGATCGTAGATCAGGCAGCCTTCGGTCTCGGCGCGGCTGGTGCGGAACGTCTGATAGAAAGCCCGGTTGGCCGATGTGATGATCAGGTCCTTGTTCAGCACGATAAGCGCGCTCGGAACGGTGTCGACAATCTCGCTGGCGGCAATTTCGGACAGGGCCGGTACTCCTCGAATTTGCAGAAGGGCGGGTATCAGGCGTGCGGCGCCCGGAAGCGCCGCCGATCAGGCTGCGAGCATGCCGACGACGGACGCCTGCAGCTGGCTTGGCGTGTACGGCTTTCCGAGGAAGTGAGAGCCCGCGACGAACATGGCCTTCAGCTTCGCGGTGGCTGAATTGCCCGTGGTATAAAGCACGCGAATGCCAGGCCGCGCCGCCATGGCTGCCTGCGCCAGGTCGCACCCGCCAAAAACCGCCTTGTTCAGATAGATATCCGTGAAAATCGCATCGATCGGCGCATCTGACCGCAAAATGGCCAGACCCTCTTCGAGACTTTCGGCAAAGAGCACCTCATGGCCCCAGTCGCCAATGCAGATGCCGGCCATTTCACGCGTGAAAAGCTCATCCTCAACGATCAGGATAATGGCCATCTGTACGCTACTCCGCGCCGCCCACCCGCGACACTAGACCCCATCTGCGCGCGATGCGTCAGACCGAGGCGATCCTGTTTATAAGGAGGGCGCACGAATAACACGCCACTAATGGATTAGTTCCTCCCCGCCGGACTTTATTCTCATGCGACGCGCAAGGAATTGGCCTTGGCTGGCTCTTGAGCCCGGAAAAACGAGTTTCCAGCGATAGGGAACGGCCAAATCCCGTTCTGGCCTGTCGCTAACCCGGTTCTAACCCTACCTATCGGAAAACGCGGCAATCGGGACCCGAAACCCGTGATTTTACCCTCCCCAAGCCGCCCAAGCGGGTCTAAACCCCTCTCGCGCGCGGTCGCCCGGAAGGCGACTCAAACCGTTCTGGAGACGTCATGGATATCAAGGTGCCCGCGATGGGCGAGAGCGTCACTGAAGGAACGCTCGCCAACTGGCTCGTGAAACCTGGCCAGGCCGTGAAACAGGACGATCCGATCGCCGAGATCGAAACGGACAAGGTCGCTATCGAAGTCCCGGCTCCCGCCGCCGGCATCATCACCGAACACCTCGTCAAGGAAGGCGAGACTGTCCAGATCGGCAAGATCATCGCAACGTTGCAGGAAGGCGGAACCGCCTCCGCCGCCCCGGCCGCTGCCGCCAAACCAGCCGCCGCCCCCGCTGCCAAGCCCTCGGCCTCCGCCGCGCCTGCTGCTCCCGCCGCAAAGGCCACCGACAAGGTCGCCCCCTCGGTCGGCCGCATCGCCGCCGAAGCCAATGTGAACCCCGCCGACATCCCGGGCTCCGGCAAGGGTGGCCGCGCCACCAAGGGCGACGCGCTCGCCTATGTCGCCTCCACGCCTGTCCCCGCCGCCGCCCGCGCGCCTGCTGCTGAAGTCCCGCATACGCCGCGCGAAATCGGCCCGCGCGAAGAGCGCGTGAAGATGACCCGCCTGCGCCAGACCATCGCGCGCCGCCTGAAGGAAGCGCAGAATAACGCCGCCATGCTCACGACGTTCAACGACGTCGACATGTCGGAAGTCATGGAGCTGCGCAAGCGTCACAAGGACGCCTTCGAGAAGAAGCACGGCGTGAAGCTCGGCTTCATGGGCTTCTTCGTGCGCGCCGTCGTGGCCGCGCTGAAAGATATCCCATCCGTGAACGCCGAGATCGACGGCACGGACATCATCTACAAGAATTTCTACAACGTTTCGGTCGCCGTCGGCACCGACAAGGGCCTCGTGGTTCCTGTCGTGCGTGACGCCGACACGATGACCCTCGCCGAAATCGAAGCTGAGATCGGCCGCCTCGGCGCGCTTGCCCGCGATGGCAAGCTGTCGATGGACGACCTGCAGGGCGGCACGTTCACGATCTCGAACGGCGGCGTCTATGGCTCGCTGATGTCGACGCCCATCCTGAACCCGCCGCAATCCGGTGTGCTCGGCATGCACCGCATCGAGGAACGGCCCGTGGTTGTCGATGGCAAGATCATCGCCCGCCCGATGATGTACCTCGCGCTCAGCTACGACCACCGCATCGTCGACGGCAAGGAAGCCGTCACCTTCCTCGTTCGCGTCAAGGAAGCGCTGGAAGATCCCGAGCGCCTGCTCCTCGACCTGTAATCGGCCATGACCGTCGAGGCCTTCTCCGACGGCCTCCTCGGATGGATTATCCGCATCGCGGGGCTTTTCTGGCTCTTCGGCGCCTTCATGCTGTATCGCCAGATCCGCATGGAGATGATGCTCGACCGCATGACCACGCGGATCGAGACCATGAGCCGAGAGTTCGAGGCCAGCAACGAACCCGACGACGACGGCTATGGCGACATCGACGCCCCCGTGAAGCGCGCCGAACGCACCATAGAGGAACAGGCCATCGACCGCTGGACCGACCGCGACGACGCCGCCCGCCGTGGCTGGATCGCCGCCCAGTCTGTCGTGCTCGGCGTCACCGCCCTGTCGATGATCCTGCTGCACCCGCTGGCCGCCTGGCTCGTCGCCCTGCTGGTGATCGGGCAGGGCGCCTATTTCATCTGGCGCGAACACACTGCCCGCCACGCCCCCAACGCTGAATCAGCCGACCACGCCCGCCCCACCACCTCCACCGTCAATGCCGGCTGGTTCTCGCTCGTTGTCGCCACACTTGTCTGGGCCGCCGCCTTCCGCGGCGTGCTGACCTAGCAAACTCAACCCACGCCTCAGTTTTCCACGCAATCAGACTGAAATTCCTTCCCCATCTTCCCTTTTGTTGACCCCTCGCGCGAGGCGCGTATAGCTCGCGCAAATTCGATCTGAGACGGACATTTGCCATGAGCGAGACCTTCGACGTCGTCATCATCGGCGCCGGCCCCGGCGGCTACAACTGCGCCACGCGCTGCGGCCAGCTCGGCCTCAAGGTCGCCCTCATCGAAAAGCGCGACAAGCTCGGCGGCACCTGCCTCAATGTCGGCTGCATCCCCTCGAAAGCGATGCTGCACGCCTCCGAACTCTACGAGACCGCGGCCAAGGATTTCGCCGGTCTCGGCATCGAGGTGACGGGCCTCAAGTTGAACCTCGACAACATGCTGAAACAGAAAGCCGACGCCGTCTCCGGCCTCACTGCAGGCGTCGCCTTCATCATGAAGAAGAACAAGGTCACGGTTTTCTTCGGCGCCGGCCGCATCGATGGCCCCGGCCGCGTGGTTGTCACGGGCGACAAGGGCGATCAGGTCCTTGAAACCAAGAACATCGTCATCGCCACCGGCTCGGAAGTCACGCCGCTCGCAGGCGTCGACGTCGATGAAGAGCGTGTCGTCTCCTCCACCGGCGCCCTCTCGCTGAAAGCCGTGCCGAAAAAGATGATCGTCATCGGCGCCGGCATCATCGGCCTCGAACTCGGCTCCGTCTGGCGGCGTCTTGGAGCTGAGGTCACTGTTGTCGAATACCTCGACCGCATCCTGCCCGGCGCCGATGGCGAGATCGCCAAGCAGGCCCAGCGCGTCTTCACCAAGCAGGGCATCGAGTTCAAGCTCGGCATGAAAGTCACCGGCGTCGAAAAGCTGAAGTCGAAACTGAAACTGTCGATGCAGCCCGCAGCAGGCGGCGATGCGGAATCGCTCGACGCAGACATTGTCCTCCTCGCCATAGGCCGCCGCCCTTACACGCAGGGCCTCGGCCTCGAAACCGTCGGCGTCACGCCGGACAAGCGCGGCCAGATCGCCAATGATCACTTCCGTACTTCGGCTGAAGGCGTCTGGGTCGTCGGCGACGTCACCTCCGGCCCGATGCTCGCGCACAAGGCCGAAGACGAAGGAACGGCCTGCGCCGAACTCATCGCGGGCAAGGCCGGCCATGTCGACTACGGCATCATTCCGGGCGTCGTTTACACCAAGCCCGAAATCGCCTGGGTGGGGAAAACGGAAGAAGAGCTGAAAGCCGAAGGCGTCGCCTACAAGACCGGCAAATTCCCGTTCTCGGCCAACTCCCGCGCCAAGACGAACCACGAGACAGATGGCTTCGTTAAGATCCTCGCTGACGCCACCACCGATCGCATCCTCGGCGCCCACCTGATGGGTGTCGGCGTCGGCGAGATGATCGCCGAACTCTGCATCGCCATGGAATTCGGCGCCGCCTCGGAAGACATCGCCCGCACCTCCCACGCCCACCCGACCCTTACGGAAGCCATCCGCCAGGCCGCCATGGGCGTCGAAGGCTGGACGATGCAGATGTAATTGTCCCCCTCGCCGAAGGCGGGGGAGGTGGATCAAGACCTCATCCTGAGGAGGCGCGAAGCGCCGTCTCGAAGGACGAGGGCTTGAGACGGAGGGGGCCAGACGCAACGCGTCTGGACGTAGCCGTAGGGTCAGCCCCCAAACCACAGTTAACGCCGCCAGAACGGCATGGCCTTTGCGCAACGCTTGTGCTTGGCTCGCATGGGGCTGAGCTGCGTGGAGAGACGCGTTGAGCACCATTTCCGTCCTGCCAGGCGAACTCGCCCAGGCCCGCGAATCGCTTTCGCGGCGCATGCACGGCGTTGATCCGTCCGATTTGGCCGCGCAACGACGCGCCTACGACGCCTATGCCGAAAACGACCCGCTGCCCGAAATGTCGACCATGTCCGAGATCGATCTCGGCGGCGTCTCCTGCCTCGGCCTGCTGCCCAAGGGCTGCAGCGGCGACCACGTCATTCTCTGGGCGCATGGCGGTGGTTTCGTCATGGGCTCCTCGCGCTCGCACAAGGGCCTAGCCGCACAGGTCGCCGCCGCCGCAAAGATCGCGGCCATCGTCCCGGATTACCGCCTCGCCCCCGAACACCGCCACCCTGCCGCCCTTGAAGACATCGTCTCCGCCTACCGCGCCGTGCTCGGCGAGGGCGTGCAGCCCAACCGCATCATCCTCGCGGGCGACAGCGCAGGCGGCGGCCTCGCCGTCGCCGCCGCGATGAAACTGAAAGAGCAGGGCGTAGCCATGCCCGCTGGCATGATCCTCTTGTCGCCCTGGGTCGATCTCGCCAACCGCGGCTGGAGCCACGGCGCCAAAGCGCAACGCGATCCCTTCCTCACCACCTCGATGCTGAACACCCGCGCGAAGCAATACGGTGGCGACGCCAGCGCCAACCTCTCCATCCTCGATTCAGACCTGCGCGGCCTGCCGCCCACCTTCATCCAGACCGGCGAAGCTGAAATCCTGATGTCGGATTCCACGGCATTGGCCGAACGCCTAGGCGCCGCCGGCGTACCCCTGACGCTCGAAATCTGGCCCGACATGTTCCACGTCTTCCAGGCCCGCTACCCGATGCTCGCCCAAGCCCGCCAGGCCCTCAACCGCCTCGGCCAATGGTCCGCCGCCCACATCGCGAAGTAATGGTGTCATTCCGGACACGCGCAACGCGCGTGAGCAGGAACCCAGGGGCCACGCCCACCGCCCCATCCCCCTCCGTCTCGCTTGCTTCGCAAGCGATCCACCTCCCCCTCCACCGGATCGCTTTGCGATCCGGCCACTTTGAAATCGCCCGATCGCAAAGCGATCGGGTGGGCATGGGGAGGCAACCCACCACCGTTGCCTTGCCTCCACCGCCGAAG
>JAUYSA010000447.1 GCA_030696545.1 Hyphomonadaceae bacterium | reverse complement strand
CGAGATCCTTCTTGCCTCCCAAAGCCTCGCGAAGGTTTTCCCCGGCGTCGTGCGCAAAGTCAAAGAGGCCCATTTCCATCTCCTGCGTGGGGTAGTCACGGGAGACCTAAGTGGCAGGTAACGGCCTAGTTCCCTTCAGGCCACCGCATCTCGACATAATCGCTTGCCAAGCCTGCGGTGCAGCGGCGACCCCGCTTCACTCCGGGGGGCGGTTTGGGAAGCGGTGATGGGCTCACAAAGACCGCCGCTGCAAGCCGACGAGAGCAGGTCCACCCTGAACGCCATATGACCCAAAGTGAAGTTTCGGGTGTTCTATCTACAGAAGCGGCTGGCCCATTCGGCCAAGCGCAAAATCCGTCGCTCGCGTTTCCCCCCACACCGCCGGCACTGTGGCAGGCTCGCCGTAGACGACACCACGACCGGCGCCTCAAATGTAAAAAAGCCGTCCCGGCGATGTCTTCCAAAAACTCAGCACCTTCTTCATCCACTGCCTCAAGCAGGAAGCCAAGATTTATCGGTTTTGCGACCAGGCCGTCCAGCACGCGGCGCCTTCAGCGCCGTTGAGACACGCGGCGCGGTTCGAACCATAATCAGGCTAGGCCGTTAAAGCGCAGCCGTATCAGCGGCGAGGGGGGGGCTGCATGACCACGGACGTCGATGTAAGCGAGCTGCCGTTCCGCCAGTTGGCGCAGCACCTGCCGCTCCTTTGCTGGATTGCTGACGAGAGCGGCCAGATCCTCTGGGTCAATGAGGCATGGCTCGCCTACACCGGGATCGGACTGGAGGCGCTGGCCGACGACAAATCTTCGCTCGACGATCTAGCCTGGCTGGCTGAGGTCCGCCTGCGATGGAAGGCGCGAAAGCGGCGGAGAAGCTTGGAGAGATCGTTGTTAAACTGCGTGGAAGCGATGGCAAGTTCCGGCCGTTTCTAACCCGCCTTGTGCCGCTTAGCGACGATACCGGCCGCGTCGCCCGCTGGTTCGGTACGAGCAGCGACATCAGCGGCCAGGAAGCCGCCGAAGCGCGGGCCATGCGCTCAGAAGCTGAACTTCAAGACAACGAATATCGGCTCAGACTGGCTACGGAGGCGGGCGGTGTGGGGGTTTGGGAATGGCGTCTCACCACAAACGAGATGATCTACTCGCCGCGTGCGAGGGCGATCTGTGGGTTTCCTTTGGATGGGGAGGTGACCTACGAAATGGTCGCCGCAGTCACTCATCCAGAGGACTTCCCGCGCACGTCCGCACAGGCAAAACGCGCTGTCGACCCTGCGATTCGCGACCACTCGCCCTACCGCTACCGCCTATTGCTGCCTACGGGCGAGGTCCGATGGGTTTTAGCATCAGGCGAGGCTGTGTTCGAAGAAGGGTCGGACGGTGAGGTCGCCACCCGGTATGTCGGGACGCTCATCGACGTTACCGAACAGCACAAGACCCGCGAGCAGTTGCTCGCGAGCCAGGCAAGTCTGCGCGAGAGTGAGGAGCAGCTTCGGTTAGCGACCGAGGCCGCCGAGATCGGCCTTTGGGACGTGAATCCCTTGAGTGACCGCCTCTATTGGCCGCCCCGAGTGAAGGCGATGTTTGGCATCGCGCCGGATGCCACGGTGTCCATGTCGGAGGATTTCTTCCCCTGCCTACATCCCGAGGACCGCGAAAAGGTCGTCGCGGCCTATCAGCGAGCGACCAATCCGGCGGAGCGCGCCCTCTACGACGTTGAGTATCGAACCATCGGGAAAGAGGATGGAATTGTGCGCTGGGTGGCCGCGAAAGGCCGCGCCATTTTTAATGCAAACCGTGAGTGTGTGCGCGTCATCGGAACAGCGGTGGACATCACTGAGCGCAAGCGCACGGAAGTGGCGACCCTTCGCCAGTCACGTTCACTGCAAGTCCTTAACGCCACGGGCGCTGCGCTCGCTGCTGAGCTTGAACTTGAGACCATCGTGCAGATCGTCACCGACGCTGGAGTGGACATCACCCACGGTGAATTCGGAGCCTTTTTCTATAACGTCACAGCGCCTGAGGGCGACAGCTACACGCTCTACGCGCTCTCCGGAGTCGAGCGGTCCGCCTTTGACCACTTCCCGATGCCTCGGGCGACATCGGTGTTCGGACCCACCTTCCGAGGCGAAGGTCTTGTGCGGTCTGCCGACATCACCGCAGATTCGAGGTACGGGAAGAATGCTCCGTTTGAAGGGATGCCTGAAGGGCATTTGCCTGTCCGCAGCTATCTCGCAGTACCCGTCGTCTCAAGATCAGGCGAGGTATCGGAGGCTTGTTCTTCGGGCATTCCGAACCGGGCGTGTTCACCGAGGAGGCTGAGGAGCTTGTCGCAGGCCTGGCAGGTCAGGCATCCGTGGCTGTCGATAATGCTCGCCTCTATCAGGCCGCACAGCGTGAGATTGAGCAGCGCCGCAAGAGTGAGCAGCGACAGTCGCTGTTGATCAACGAATTGAATCACCGCGTGAAGAACACATTGGCGACGGTGCAATCTATCGTCGCGCAGACGTCACGCTCCAGCCGTTCCTCGGCAGACATTCGCCACGCGATCGAGGGTCGGTTACTTGCCCTGTCGGCCGCTCATAACCTGCTTACCCAATACAGCTGGGAGGGGGCAGACTTGCGAGAGGTGGCCCGACGCGCCCTTGTGGCTTTCAGCCCAACCGCAGAGCGAACGATCGAGATTTCCGGGCCATCAGTAATTCTTGGCCCCCAGCAGGCGCTTGCATTTCGATGGCGCTCCATGAACTAGCCACGAATGCAGCGAAGTACGGAGCTCTGAGCACCGCGGTCGGCAACGTAGAGATCATCTGGACCGCGGAACAGGACCGCCTGTCTCTTGTTTGGCAGGAACGGGACGGACCCGCCGTGGCCGAGCCGACCGACGGGGGATTTGGGAGCCGGTTATTAGAACGCGGACTCGCCGCAGAGCTTGGCGGCAGGGTCGACCTCCAGTTCCGCCCCGGGGGGGTCCGGTGCGAAATCCGCACGTCGCTCAGCCGAAACGCCCCTGGCGCCGCACCAAGTCAGCATGGGCTAGCCACGCCAGACGCAGACTGATCTTATCCGCCGATGAGCAGTGCGCCGCCGATGCCTCCCCCAACCGACGAGGAGCTGCTCGAGGAACTACGACTGCTCCTCGCCATGCACGGTAAGCTCACTGCGAGCCTCATCGAGGCGTCAGAGTGCACGCGGTATCCGAACGCCTACATTCGTCGGTTCGGAAGCCTTACTGTAGCCTATGAGCGGATCGGTTATGAATCGAGCAATCTGCAACGTGCCGCGTCGGTTCGCTTTCGCCGAGCAAGGTAGAAATGAAACGCCCACCGTTCGGCTGGCCTTCTCCATCCGAAGTCGCCGCTTCAGGTCCAGCCGGGTTTCGGCCACCCCAAGCAGGATATCGGCGAGCCGATCCCCCACGACCTGCAAGAGTCTCAGGCGTCAGTCTCTTCAGATGTGCGGCCGTCTGTCGCTTCATCTGTCAAGCTGCGCTGTTCAGTGATCAACGCCCGCCACCCGCCTCTGTTCACCCGACGGCGCGCTGTTCACCCCAGTCGAGTTTTTCCAACTGAAGCGGAGAGCGGCCTGGCGACGGGGGGGGTCGCACGAAGGCTCCGTACTGGATCAGATTGAAGATCCCATACGAATGGCCTCATGACGGCCCGCGGCCGCCTCCCTGTCGACGAGGCGCCGAGTATTGCGTGGGGAATGTGGCGACGACAGTCCCGAAGCGCGCCGGA
>JAUYSA010000346.1 GCA_030696545.1 Hyphomonadaceae bacterium | reverse complement strand
GTCGCTCTGGCCAACGTCAACGAGCAGGAAATTCCTGACCTGATCCGCTTCGCCCATCAGCGCGGCGCCGACATGACGCTGATCGAAACCATGCCCATGGGGGAAGCCGAAACCAACCGCGAGGAAGACTTCCTTTCGCTCTCGAAAGTCCGCGCGGATCTCGCGAACCAGTTCCAGCTCACCGATCTCAATTACACCACAGGCGGTCCAGCCCGTTACGTTCGCGTGGAAGAAACCGGCGGCAAGCTCGGCTTCATCACGCCGCTCACCCACAATTTCTGCGAGAGCTGCAACCGCGTGCGCGTCACCTGCACCGGCCGCCTCTATACCTGCCTCGGTCGCGAAGATGGCGCGGACCTTCGCGAAGCCCTCCGCACAGACCCATCGGGCACGCTCCTGCGTGAAGCCATCCTCGGCGCCATCGAACGCAAGCCGAAGGGTCACGATTTCGACGCCCAGCGCCTCGCATCGCCCGCGTCCCCGCGCACCATGTCCCACACGGGCGGCTGATGGCTGGCGCAGTCCTCCTGTTCGGCCGGTTGAAGGATGCGTTCGGCGCGTCGTCGATCGAGCTGCCCGAAGGCGCCGGCACAGCCGCCGAACTGCGCGCTCTCCTGATCCACGCCAACCCTGATCTGGCAGAAACGCTGCGCTCGAAGGCGGTGCGGATCGCGGTCAATCAGGAACTGGTCGCGGATGAAGCCGGTACGCGGATCACGTCAGCAGACGAGATCGCTCTGCTGCCGCCCTTGAGTGGCGGCTGACTGCGGTAAGCGCGCCCTAAACCGGCGCCTCAACCCGCTCTACCGGCCCGAACGTCCTCTCGAACGCCGCCTTGAGCGCTACATCCACCTCGTGCATCGGGATCAGCTGCCCCAGATCCGCCAGCGACGTCACGCCCAGCCCCGGATCGCTGACCCCGCATGGCGTGATCCCGCCGAAGTGCGACAGGTCCGGCTCCACATTCAGGCTGATGCCGTGATAGCTCACCCACCGTTTCAGCCGCACACCGATCGCGGCGATCTTGTCCTCGCGCAGAGCCCCCCCGGATTTCGTGCGATCGACCCAAACTCCCACGCGCCCCTTCCGCCGCTCCCCCTTCACATTGAAGGCGTCCAGCGTGCCGATGATCCAGTCCTCCAGCGAGCAGACGAACTGCTTCACATCCCGCCCGCGTTTCGTCAGGTCGAGCATCACATACGCCACCCGCTGACCCGGGCCGTGATACGTGAACTGCCCGCCGCGCTGAGTGTCAAAAACCGGAAAGCGGCCCGGATCGAGCAGGTCGCCCTCCTTCGCGCTGGCGCCACGCGTATAGAGGGCAGGGTGCTCCACCAGCCACACCAGCTCATCTGCGCGGCCATCCGCGATCGCCGCCGCACGCGATTCCATCGCCGCAACCGCTTCGGGATACCCCACCAACCCCTCTGAAATGGCCCATCCAGTGGTCATTAACCTGTCCGCAATCCCAAACCGTGACTCTGTGCTCCGTATATCGGAGTAACCTCTTGCAGTCTCAACTGGGCCAAGTCGGCGTCGAGATCACCGTCCTTCTGGGCCGGTCGCTCATGCCAATGCAGCAATTGCTGCGAATGGGCCGCGGCGCGGTCATCCAGCTGGATACGCATGAAGACGACGAAGTCTGGATTCTCGCCAACAATCACCCCATCGCCCGGGGCGAACTGATCATCGAGAACGACAAGATCTCCGTGAACATCACCCGCTCCGCCCAAGTCGAAGATTACTTCGCCACCGAGCAATAGCTCGATTTTACAGGGCTTTGCGCCCTTGCGAGTCTCCCCGACATTCTCACTTCACAAGCTGCGAAACCCGGCTTATACGGCGCCCTTGCTTCGGTGTGCGGCCGTGGCGGAATTGGTAGACGCACTACCTTGAGGTGGTAGCGCCGCAAGGCGTGGAAGTTCGAGTCTTCTCGGCCGCACCAGCAACTTCAACAGAGAGAACGCCGTTCGGGAGTAGGGAGGTCGCCATGAATGACACCCGCGACCCGAACGCGCCCGATTCCATGTCAGAGGGTGTGGAAACCGGCGTCATCTCGCCCGGCTTCATCGCCCAGTTCATTGGCGCCGTTGGTGATGGCGACAAGCCTTATCTGTGGCGTACCGTAAAAGGCCTCCACCCCGCCGACACGGCAGACTTGCTGGAGCATCTGCCGCCAGAGGCTTTCCGCAAGGCCATCCACCTGCTTGGCAAGGACCTGCCGGCCGAGGCGGTGGCCGAACTCTCTGACAACATGCGCCTCGAAGCGCTGCACGAGCTGACCGACGCCGCCGTCACGGCCATGATTGGCCACCTGGATTCCGACGACGCGTCCTTCCTCCTCAGCGATCTCGAGGAAGACCGTCGCGTACGCATTCTCAGCAAAGTCTCCGCCACAGACCGCGCCGCGATTGAAAGCTCGCTGTCGTTCGATGACGAGTCCGCCGGCCGCCTCATGCAGCGCGCCTTTGTGGCCGCGCCCGTCTTCTGGTCGGTTGGGCAGGCGATCGACCACATGCGCTCGGTCAGCGACGACGATCTGCCGGATACATTCTTCGAGATCTACATTGTCGATCCGGCTTTCCGCCTTCAAGGCAGCGTCCCGGTATCGCGTCTCCTGCGCTATTCGCGTGAGACGCCACTGAAGGACATCATGAAGGATGTCCCCGTCGAAGTCCGGCCGGAGATGGACCAGGAAGAGGTCGCCTACATCTTCCGCCAGTACAACTTGGCCTCCGCGCCCGTGGTCGACGAAGCCGGCCGCCTGACCGGCATGATCACTATCGATGACGTCGTCGATGTTATCCAGGAAGAGGCCGAGGAAGACATCCTCGCCCTGTCAGGCGTCAGCGAGGCCGGCGTCAACCAGTCGCTCTTCTCCGCCGTTCGCGCGCGTATCCCATGGCTGCTGGTCAACTTGCTCACCGCCTTCGTCGCCTCCAGCGTCGTCTCCCTGTTCGCGCACGTCATCAACGAGGTCGTGGCGCTCGCCTTCCTGATGCCTGTGGTCGCCGGCCTCAGCGGCAACGCCGGCTCGCAGGCGCTGGCCGTCTCCGTCCGCGCCATCGCCGAGCGTGATCTCGAAGGCCCGCTCGTCCGCCGCGCCATCCGCCGCGAGGCGCTGACCGCCATGATCAACGGAACCATCATCGCCTGGAGCGCCGCCCTCATCGTGCTGCTCTGGTTCCACAACCCCACCATCAGCATCGTCATCGGGCTGTCGATGATGATCACCTTCACCTGGGCCGGACTCGTCGGCATTCTCGCCCCATTAACCCTGAAGCGTTTCGGCGCAGACCCGGCTGTGGCTTCGTCAGTCTTTGTGCTGACAACCATTGATATGGCGAGTTTTTTCGTATTCCTCGGCCTCGCAAGCCTGATGCTCCTCTGACCTTTTCCACGAGACTGGCTTCCGGATTGCACCGGACAGGCGAACTCCATGGGGGATGTGTCAGGTCAGGACGATGACAGGACGAATGCGCACTTCTGCAGAGGGCCTGGAGCTCATCAAGAGCTTCGAGGGCTTCCGCGAAACTGCCACCCGGCTTCCCGATGGACGCTGGACGATTGGCTATGGCCACGTCCGTACGGCCCGCGAAGGCCTCACCATCAGCCAGAAAGACGCCGAAGACCTGCTGACCTACGACCTCAAGCCGGTCGAAGACGCGGTGGCGTCCAACATCTTCGCCCCGCTGATGCAGAACCAGTTTGATGCGCTGGTGTCGCTCGCCTTCAACATCTCGCCCGGCCAGTTCCGGGACTCGGACATCCTCCGTAACCTTAACGCCGGCGACTATCTCGCCGCCGCCAACGGCTTCGACCTCTGGCGCAAGGCTCGCCTGCATGGCCGCGTCATGGTCGTGGACGCGCTCGTTCGCCGCCGCGCCGCCGAGAAGGAGCTGTTCCTCCAGCACCCAAGCGGCCGCCCGTCTGCACCCACGCCGCTCGTGCGTCCGGAAATCGACACTGGATTCGACCAGCCGCGTCTGCGGGCCGCCGAAGACGACGAAGCCCCACGCTCACCGCCATCTGGCGAAATCGCTGAGGCCGTCCGCCGCCTCGCCGAACGCACCCGCGACGCCATCACGCCCGCCCCGGAACTTCCGTTGCCCCTCGGCGCAGTTGTAACGCCGCCCGAAGCGCCGGCCCGCCCACAAGTCATCGAAACGCCTGTCGAACAGCCCGGCGCCCCGCGCACCGCCGAAGACATCGAACGCGACCGCCGCGTCGTCGCCGAACGCGTCGCCCGCATCCTCGAGCGCGCCGAACAGGAAATCGACAGCCAGGAAGCCGCCGCCGCGCCGCAGCCCAAACCTCAGCAAGTCCGCGACGGCCTGCCGGATTTCGATCAGCCCGCCGAACGGATGGCCGCCGCTACCCGCGCACGCCCCGTCATCGACGACACCGAAATCATCGAACCCGGCCGCGACCCCGCCGAACTCTTCGCCGAAGCCGAGCGCAAAGCCAAATACGTCAACGGCGCCGCCAGGCGCATCGGCCCCATCTCCGGCCGCCTCACCATGCAGGCCCCGTGGATAATCGTCCTGGTCCTGTCAGCTCTTGGCCTCGTCATCGGCGCTGTGGATACCTTCAAGGACGCGGCTCCGCTCGACGCCAGCATCCCCCGCGCCGGCGCCACGCTTCTCGCGGTCTTCGGCGTGATGATGCTGATGAGCCTCTATTTCCTCTTCTGGAATCGCTCTTCCGAAGAAAGCTGATCTGCCCAAAGGCCGACTGGCAATCTGCGCGGCTCCGGTTAGATTGCCGCCCATGATCCCGAACACACGCTCCCTCGACTTCGACCTTGGCGAAACCGCGGACATGATCCGCGACACCGTCTCAAGCTTCGCTCAATCGGAAATCGCCCCCCGCGCGGCCGAGATAGACCGCACGGACGAATTCCCGCGCGACCTCTGGCCCCGCATGGGCGATCTCGGCCTTCTCGGCATTACTGTCGAAGAAGAGTGGGGCGGCTCCGGCCTGGGCTATCTCGAACACGCCGTGGCGATGGAAGAGATCAGCCGCGCCTCCGCCTCCGTTGGCCTCAGCTACGGCGCCCACTCCAACCTCTGCGTCAACCAGATGCGCCGCTGGGGCACGGACGAACAGAAGCGCCGCTATCTCACCAAGCTGATCACCGGCGAACATCTCGGCTCCCTCGCCATGTCCGAACCGGGCGCCGGCTCCGACGTCGTCTCAATGAAGCTCAACGCCGTAAAAAAGGGCGACCGCTACATCCTCAACGGCTCGAAGATGTGGATCACCAACGGCCCCAGCGCCGACACGCTGATCGTTTACGCCAAGACCGCGCCCGACAAGAACTCGCGCGGCATCTCCGCCTTCATCATCGAGAAGGGCTTCAAGGGTTTCTCCGTCGCGCAAAAGCTCGACAAGCTCGGCATGCGCGGCTCCGAAACCGGCGAACTCGTGTTCCAGGATTGCGAAGTTCCCGAAGAAAACCTGATGGGCCCGCTTAACAGTGGCGTCGAAATCCTGATGTCCGGCCTCGACTATGAGCGCACCGTGCTGGCCGCCGGCTCCACCGGCATCATGCAGGCCTGCATGGATGTCGTGTTGCCCTACATCCACGACCGCAAGCAGTTCGGAAAATCCATCGGCGAGTTCCAGCTCATCCAGGGCAAGGTCGCCGACATGTA
>JAUYSA010000396.1 GCA_030696545.1 Hyphomonadaceae bacterium | reverse complement strand
GAACAGAGACGAATTCATGTTGGTTTCCTCCCCGATACGCCGCTATGGCGCTTGTTATGGGTGAAGGAGGTCGCCGTGCATGCCCCTACGTCAAGATGTTGGTTTTTGAAATCCGCATCAATTTTCTAAGCGTTGCAATTGCGCAACATTCGTCACTATTGCCAATTGTGGCGCTCGCAATCCACGCCTCGTTTCGCGCTGTACCATTGCCGTTTTAGAGAACAATGTTCGCCGCAACGTCACCTTACGTCTTCCGCTCCGGCTCGTTAGAATGCCGTTCCTGCGGAGGAAGCATGGAAGACACGCGAATCATCCGATCGGCGACGCCCGAGGACTTCGATCGATGGGCGCCGCTGTGGGAGGGCTACAATCGCTTCTATGAGCGTGTGGCGCCTGCTGAGGTGACGCATGTGACGTGGCGCCGATTCTTCGATGCGTATGAGCCGATGCACGCCCTTGTGGCCGAGCGCGACGGCGCGCTGATCGGCCTTGCGCACTACCTCTTCCATCGCAACACGGCGATGCTCGGTCCTACCTGTTACCTGCAGGACCTGTTCACCGCGCCGGCGGCGCGCGGCGCAGGCGTCGGACGCGCGTTGATCGAGGCGGTCTATGAGCGAGCCAGGGTCGCGGGCTCGACGCGGGTCTACTGGATGACGCAGGAGACCAACCACGCGGCCCGGGTCCTCTACGATGCGGTGGCGGAGCGCTCAGGGTTCATCCAGTACCGCCGGCAACTCTGAGCGGCCAGATGCGGCAAGCGTCCTGCGGCCACTGCGATCAGGTCAGCGCTTTGGCATGACCTTGCCGACAGCGATCCTCACGCTCACCGATTCACCGGTGACCGCCTTCGCCGACCACGCGGACGCGCCGATCGACGCGGGCAGCGGCGTGCAGAACGCCATTGGCGCTGCGATCGGTCGCGATTGCTTGAGGCACAGCTTTTCGCCCTTGACCGACCAGCGGCCGCTCGATGCGGTGCGTCTGCGACCTTGCGCCGAATAGGTTCCGTCATGCTGCAGCCACAGCAAGGCGGTGCGCCCGTCCGGATAGGTCGAGATGACGGTGTTGCCGAACGCGGCGTCGACGGGCGTGGCCGCAAGCGATGCGGCGGCCAAGGCTGACAGGGCCATATGCAGCATCTGCCGCCTTTCATCGTGAACCCCATCACTGCGATGCAGGGCGCGCCACGTAAAGGCGCAAGCCCGCGAAGAGGTTTCGTCCGACGTCGGATTGCGGGAACCCGCCGGCCCGACACACGCTCAAGCTCACATGATCCCACCCGAACAGCGCGCGGTCAGGCTTCGTGAGGTGCAGAACCTTAAGATGGCGCGTTCCGCACACGCCTATGTGCGCGGCAGCACCGCCCGGTTCTACGAGTGGCTGGACGCTGGTCCGGTCGATGTTCCCGAAGGGCCGCCGATCTGGATCTGCGGCGACTGTCACCTGGGCAATCTCGGCCCGCTCGCGGACCGCAAGGGCAGGGTGGCGGTCCAGATCCGCGACCTCGACCAGACCGTCATCGGCAACCCCGCACACGACCTGATCCGCCTCGGCCTTTCGCTGGCTTCCGCGGCGCGCGGATCGGATCTGCCCGGCGTCGTCACCGCGCGAATCCTCGAACATCTGACCGCAGGCTACGAGAGCGCGCTGGCGGGCGACTTCGACCGCGTGGCGGAGCAGCAACTGCGCCCGAAGAGCATCGGCGCCCTGCTGGACCGCTCGGTGCGCCGGCGCTGGCGTCATCTGGCGGTGGAGCGGCTGGAGACGGTCCAGCCGATGATGCCGCTTGGCAAAACCTTCTGGGCCCTGACCGACGAGGAGCGCAGCGCGCTGTCGGCGATGCTGGAGGACGCCGAGCTCCACGCCCTGCTGGCCAGCTTGCAATCGCGCGGCGCCGACGAGCCCATCACGGTTGTCGACGCGGCCTACTGGATGAAGGGCTGCAGCTCGCTCGGCCGCCTGCGCTACGCGGCGATGTTGCGGATCGGAACCGGGAAACATGCGTCGCTGTGCCTGGTCGACGTCAAGGAGGCGGTGACGGCGGCCGCGCCGCGCGGCGCGGAGGCGACCATGCCCGACGACGACGCTGTGCGCGTGGTGACGGGCGCCCGAGCGCTGTCGCCGAACCTGGGCCAGCGAATGGTCGCCGGCCAGATGCTGGGCAGGCCTGTGGTTCTGCGCGAGCTGATGCCCCAGGACCTGAAACTCGAGGTCGAGCGTCTGACCCAGAACCAGGCGGTCGCCCTCGCCGAATATCTCGCCAGCGTCGTCGGCAAGGCGCACGGGCGCCAGATGGACCGCACAACCCGCTCGGCGTGGCGCGATGAGTTGCAGCGCGCCCGCACCGCCCGTCTGGACGCGCCGGGTTGGCTGTGGTCCGGCGTCGTGGACCTGCTGGGCATCCATGAACGCGCCTATCTCGAGCACTGCCGCACCTACGCCCTTTCGCTCGCCGCGGCATGACTGCGCCAGGCCCGCTCCGGCTGGTGATGCGGCTGCCAGGGTTCGCGAATGTCCCCGGGCTGGCGGCGCCGTTTGCGCTGGCGCTGGAGTGGGCGGCGAGGCTCGGCTACGCCGCGCGCGGCGCAGTCTATGTCAGCGTCGGCGTGATCGCATTGATGGCCGCGGCAGGCCGCACGCCGCGCGCCGTGGGCCCGATCG
>JAUYSA010000333.1 GCA_030696545.1 Hyphomonadaceae bacterium | reverse complement strand
ATAGAAGGTGGCGATCAGCGCGCCGAGGTTGATCAGCGACTCGACGCCGTACTTGCCGATGGTGAACGCCATGGCCCCGAACGCGCCGATCGGGGCCAGCTTCACCACTACGCCGATGATCCCGAAGAACACCCGACCGATGTCGTCGAGCACGTTCGCCACGCGGTCGCCGAACTCTCCCATTCGGGCGCAGGCGAAGCCGGTGAGCAACGCCACCACCAGCACCTGCAGCAACTGGCCCTCGGCGATGGCGCTGAAGAACGTGTCGGGGATCAGGTGCAGCAGGAAGGCGACGAGGCCCTCGCCATGCGCCGCCTTCTCGACGTAGCCGGCGGCCACCGACGGGTCGAGCGTGGCGGGGTCGACGTTGAACCCCCTGCCCGGCTGCACCACCCGCCCGACGATCAGGCCCAGGACCAAGGCCAGCGTCGAGACGACTTCGAAATAGATCAGGGTTCGCCCGCCCAGGCGGCCGAACGCCTTGATGTCGCTCATCCGCGCGACGCCGGCGGCGATGGTGCAGAAGATAACCGGGGCGACCGACAGCTTGATCAGCTTGATAAAGGCGTCGCCCAACGGCTTCAGCGCGGCGCCGATGTCCGGCCACAGGGCGCCGACCGCGACACCCAGGGCGATGCCGATCAGCACCTGAACATAGAGCACCCGCAGGTGACGCAACGCGGCCATGCCGTTCCCCCGAACCCGCGCCATGATCGCCGAGGCCGCCGCGGCGCGCAAAGGCTTTGGCGCAGTGCAGCGTTGGTGCTCTCGACAGGCCGCGCACGCCTCGCCGATAACGGGGACGACCACCGCAAGGGACCTCCATGGATCCGTCGACGCTCGGCTACATCAGCTATCGCTGGCACCGCATCAGCAATCCGTTCTCGATGGAGCAGCTTGAGCGGACGCTGGCCTATACGGACCTGGCGGCGGGCGACCGGGCGGCGGATCTCGGCTGCGGAAACGCCATCGTCTCGGTCTGGATGGCCGAGCGCTTCGGCCTGCACCTCAGCGCTGTCGAGCGGTTCGCGCCGGTGGCCGTGGTGGCGCGCGAGACCGCCGCAAAGCCCCGCACCCAAGGCGTTGTCGAAATCGTCGAAGGCGCGGCCCAGGACTACCTCGCCGCCGCCGGCCAGCACCGGCTGGTCAGCATGATCGGGGCGATCGACGTCCTGCCCGGCGTGCGACGCCCTGTGGACGTGATGCTGGCGCTGATCCCGTCGATCGCGCCCGGCGGCTGGCTGCTGTGGGGCGACCCGTTCTGGCGACGCCCGCCCAGCGCCAAGCTCGCGACCGTGTTTTCCGAGGAGCGCTTCGACACCCTGGCCGGCTGGGTGGCGGCTGGTGAAGCCGCGGGCCTGATCCCCCACCACGTCGCCGTCAGCCCCGACGCCGAGTGGGAGGAGTTCGTCTGGCGGATGAACGCCTCCCTGGAAGCCTGGGCCGAGGAACACACGCCGTCTGCCGACGCCGACGCGATCCGCCTGCGCGCCTCAATGCTGCGCACCCTCTACTTGGAGGAAGGCCGCGAAAGCATGGGGTTCGCCTTCTACCTGTTCCGCCGGCCGATCGCCTGAGGCCGGCCAGGCTGTGGAGAACCAATGGCGGCCCGGGAGGGACTCGAACCCCCGACCTTCGCTTTAGGAAAGCGCTGCTCTATCCTGCTGAGCTACCGGGCCATTCGCGCAAGGGCTCGTTCTAACTTCGGCTTTCGCTGCACGTCCAGACTGGCCGGGAGAAAAAGCGATGCTCTGTGCGGTAGATTGTTCGGCGACACTGATCAAGGCTTGGATGTGAATGCACCAATATTTCAATGAAATCAAATATAAGCGCCCACATCAACCACGACTTGGCGCAAATTGGTTGGGCTTATAACGGCCGGAGGTCGGAAAAATAGTGCGCGCCAAAACAATGAATATCGAAACGCAAGTGATAAGGATTTGCGAAGGAATGTCACCAAAAATATTATATGATATTCAACTTTCCGCCCTTTTATTGATCAGTCAGATGCATAAATACTGATATTGCAAATATATATCGTCAAATACATTCGATTCCGTTTCGACACGTTTTGTGTCGCGGCCTCTCCACCAGCCGACCCCAGAACGCATCGGCGTTTTCCCAAGGCGCCCGACGGTAAGCGGCGTTCCTGATAACGCAGCTGTCCCCGCGACGCCTGGCCCGATAGCGGACCTTGCAAGCTCCTGTATGAGGTGGAAGCCGGAAAATGAGCGTTTGGTCGCAATCCAGTCATTCGCTGAGGGCCTTCGCGACAAGTCGTGACGGGCTCCAAACTACCCCCAACACTCCACGCCGTTGACAGCCTCCTTGACGAAGTGGGCCACGAGGTGCTTGAAAGACGTGGCGATGCAGTATACCAAATCTCCTCGCCGATTGACAGTATCAAGAGGGAGCGTTGGAGAGGATTATTCTTGTCATTGCCCGTCAACTGCAATTATCGTAGGGCACGACGTCGGAGAGTCACCGATCTCTCTTCTCATTCCAATCGACAGCAAATTTAGGGCGCCACTCCGTTTAGCGCGACGAAAGACCGGCGAGCTTGCGCCATTCATCGTCATTGAGAGGGAATGGGCGCCGTTTGTAGTCCGAAAGGGGTAGGGTCGCAGGCGTGCCAGCCTGCGGATGTTTCACCAAGGTCAGTTGTCGCGCTCGTCCGCCGACGCTATACACAGTACTGGAAAGAATTTCACCCGTAGACATATAAATTATAGGGTCCTCGCTAGTGGCGTGCTCATGGATGCTGGCTGCTCCGTTCTGTAGGTATTGGTTGAAACCAGCGATGTTGGGATCGCCCCTGCCCTGGTGACTGACGAAGTGCGGATGGAACATCCATCCCTTGTGCCCGAACGGTGCGAATGCAACCTGCTGGGGCGTCAACAACCCTTTCCGGACAGCCCGTTCGGCGATCCGACCGTAAGCGCTTGCAAGGTCCACTCGAACCCATCGGTTGTGCATCAGCTTGAGCTCCAAGGCGCCGACGCCAGCGGCCAAGCCCAGGAGAATCAGCCCAGCGAAGCGCGCGTTAAGCGTCGCGCGCGACGCCGTGCGCGCTTGATGGGCTGCGGGTAGAGCCGACAGCAGCCCTAGGAGCATGATGTCAGCAAGATAGTAGTCCCAAACGTTGGATCGCAACGCGAGCAGGGCCAAGCTGCCGGCTGCATAGACGGCGTAGCGCGATCGAACTTGGAAGCCCGAGGTGAGCCACCCTGTTAGCGCCAACACCACCGCAACAAGCGCATAGGCCTTCCACGCAGCACCGGGGAGGGGACCGCCGTCGATGCTGATCGGATGAGTTTTATAGACCCAGACGAGGAACGTCCCCGCGAGCGCCGCGACCGCCGCGACGGCGCGCAATCGCCGCGCAGACCCAAAGCTGAACGCGCCAGGGATCGACAGCGAAAGCGCCAGTCCCCCCAGGCCGGCGGCCGCGGCGAACGCGACTGCGCCGATGAGGACGGTCCGTCCGGCCGCCGCGACATCGAAGCTAGACAGAAAAGCCATGGTCAGCGCGCCCTGACTGTTGGTCTCGTTCATGAACAACGTCATCGCGCCGAAGAACGCCGTTCCGGCCAGGCAGGCGGCGAATGCGCCAGCGGCGGCGCGATCGGCGGTCGGGTCGCTGCAGGAACGGCTGCGGCGCCAGATTGCGAGCACAACCTCCCACGCCGGCATAACCAGCCACATCGCCGCGCTCTGCCGGGTCGCAACCGCCAGAGCCCACGGCGCCAGGAACCACATCCAGCGCCGGGCGTCGGCGGCGAGGACGGCCAGCAATAGGCACGGCAGGTAGACGATAAATCCTGTGAACTCCGTCCACTTGGCCAACAGCGTCGGACAGCTTGCGACCAGCACCGCGACCGCCAGAGCCGATGCGAACGGAAGTCCCCGACGATACAGCAGCAGGATCAGCAGCCAGACCGTGACGCCCGCAGCGAACGCCTGCAGGCCGAGCGTCGCAATCCGGAAGCTGGAGGTTAGCTTAAGAGTTGCAGCCGAGATCACAGATAACCCTGCGGCCCAGGGCTCCAGCCAGTCATCAGTCCATGGCCGGCCGTGCTGAATCGTCAACAGGACGGAACGGAAATAGCCAAAATCGTCATTGAGCGCGGCAACCTCGGATGGGAGCAATACCCAGACGACCGCGGAGAAAGTAGTCGCCGCCAAGGCGCTCCAGATGACGTGTCGAAAACGCCAGCGCGCCTCATTGCTAGACCTCAACACTCCATCCTCTCGCTCGCGATCCACCATTCATAGATTCCCTCCCCAATGCTCTTGATCCATCAAGACCGTTTCTGAGTCCACATGTCTGATCTGGGCATCGCCGATCACCTTCGCAGAATATCTATGCTGTTCGCGGTACGCTCCGTTAGAGGCATGTCAGCGAGTCTCTGCTTCTACTAGGAGGCGACCGCCCTAAGGCCTCAGGATGGGTTGAAAGCGATCATCGGCTCGCGGCCGAAAGGCCGACCAAACTTGAGTTATGGCGCTTTGACTTTCGGCCTAAGCGCGCCGATGTTTACGTTCGCCTTCCCGTCTCGCCAACTCATCAACCGGCCAAGGCGGCCCTCCAACGCGTCCGCCATGTCTTTTGCGAGGACGGCGTCGGCCGGGATCGCGTCGTAGACACGCCAAGCGACATGATCGCCCTTTGGGCCGAACGTCATCAGCGCATATCCGTCAACCGCCGATGGATGACCTCTGAGATTGGCCGCGAAATCAGGAATGACGGTCAGAT
>JAUYSA010000332.1 GCA_030696545.1 Hyphomonadaceae bacterium | reverse complement strand
GATCAGGGGCTCGTCCTCGACAATCATTACGCGCAGCGAACTCATTCGGGTTTGTTCCTTCCGATCGGTTGGAACTCCGAGCACAGGAACAGGTTCCACTGCAAGCCCGGCTCAGGCCGAACCAAGCCCCAGCCAGCGTCGCGCCGGGGCCCAGCGCTTCAAGATCAACCGCTCCAGGATCGCCAGTACGACCAGACTCATGCCCAACACCGGCAACAGCACTGCCGCAACGACAATGATGACGGCAAGGCCGGCGCCGATCCTGGCGTCAGGAATAGGTGGCGGCGCACCGAGCACGCCGTCTGGCGCGCGGCGTCTCCACATCACGAATGCGCTGACGCACAGGGTGACGAGCCCGAGCGCGGTGAGCACGCCGATAGCCTGGTTGATTGGGCCGAAAAGTTGGCCCTCATGAGCGGCGATGCCGATACCGACGATCTGGTCGATGATGTGCTTCTTCTCGAACACCTCGCGGCTCACCTCGGCTCCGGTCATCGGATCGAAGGCGATGCTTTGCTGCTGGGGACGGTTGGGCGTGTTCGACTTTGCCCACCAATAGTTCGACGCTTTCGACGGCGGCGTAAGGATAGCCGGCGCGGCCAGGTTCTGCGTCAGCGCGGCAGCGTAGATCTGGTCGAGCGTCGCGCCGCCATGGGCGGAGTGATCGACGACGCCAGCATCCTGCGCAAAGTGTTCGGCGTGCTCGTCGTCGATCGAGCCGATTGTCCAATCCTGCGTGATGGGCGCGTTACCTGTCGCCTCGCGCACCATCTTGAAGCCATTGCCCCAGACCAGCGCCCACGGCATTCCGCTGGCGAGCAGAATCAGCGCCCAGGCAGATACCCAGACGCCGACAACGGCGTGAAGATCCCTCCAGAAACGCTTCGCGCCTTGGCCGATGCGCGGATAGAGCACGCCTCCGAGGCCCTTCGCGTTGCGCGGCCACCAGAGATAGAGCCCGGTGAGGATCATCAGGATGGCCCATGAGGCCGCCAGCTCCACCATGATGGAGCCGGGCGTGCCCAGCATGAGTTCGCCATGCAGCTTGAAGATCCAGCGATCCCAGGTGGAGCCCTCGTCCTGCGTCTTGAGAACGTCCATCGTATCGGGATGGAGATAGACGCGCGTGCGGACGCCCTTGTCGGACACCAGCACGCGCGCGGCCTGGTCAGCCTGATCAGGCAACATGATCCCTGCGAAGGTGGACCCCGGCACGGCGGCCGTAGCCGCCGCGACGAGTTCCTGCTGTGTTGCGGCTTCGCCTGTCCTTTGCAGGACAGCGACGTCGCGATCGATCCACGCATCGATCTGGGGACGGAACAGGTAGATCGATCCCGTAACCGACAGCCAGATCACGAATGGAATGCAGATAAGGCCAGCATAGAAGTGCCAGCGCCAGAGCATCCGGTAGAGTCTGCCCTTGCCTTCCGTCTCTCGTTGATCGATCGCGCGCGCCATTGATGCCCCCCCTTAGAATGTGAACGAGACGCCGCCGTACACGGAGCGCTGATCTCCCGGAAAGAAGATGTTGCGCTGCGCGAGGGTGGCTGCGTTCCAGTTCACGACGGGCGTGAAGTTCGAGATGTAGTTCTCGTTGAGAATGTTACGCACATCGAGGAACACCATCGGCCCATTCTCGAACGTGTAGCCCACGTTGAGGTTGAAGATGCCGTAGGACCCCGCCTCGAAGGTATTGGCGTAGTCCGTCCAGGCATCCGACATCGACCATTCGAGCGACGGTGCGATCCAGAAATTTCCAACCGATCCACGCAATTCGGCGCGGTAGAAATGCTCCGGCACGATGGGGAGGTTGTTGTCGCCATACTGGGGGTCATCGGTGAAGCGGAAGTCGGACCACATGTAGGTCTGGCGCAGGCGCAGGCCGTCCATGATATTCCAGTCGAGTCCGGCTTCGAGGCCCTGGTGCATCGTGCCGTTGAGCGCGTTGAACGTGGCAGCGGGAATGCCAAGGCCTGGATTCACCGAGAAGGTGAGTAGTTCGTTGTCGATCTCGGCGCGATACAGCGCAACATCCCAGACGAAGTTGTTGGAGCGGCCGCGCGTGCCGATTTCTGCCGTCACCGCGTCCTGTTCCTTAAGCGGCTGGAAGCCGCCGGTGGTAGGGGCGAGCCCGCCGAAGTTGGGTGGTTCGACCGAGCGTGTGACGTTGCCATAAACCTGCAGGCCGTCCGGGTTCTGCCAGAGGAAGCCGACGCGCGGGGCGAACCAGTCGTAGGTTTCGCTGTCGGTGACGACAATCGCGCTGGGCGGAGTTGAGCGATAGTCACGCTCGGCACGGCCGTAGGAGCCGCCGGCGACAAGCGCGAAGCCGTCCATCACGAATAAGCGGCCCTCCGCGAAGACATCGAGGCCGGTCGCATCCTGATAGCTTTGCGCGGTGAGTGCGCCGCGTGAGCCGGCAAAATTCTGCCATTGCTTCGCGTCCATTTCGCCCGACCGATAGGACAGGCCGTAGAACAGGTCAGCGTCCATACCGAACATTTCGCCCGTCCAGTCGACGCGACCGAAAGCGCCCCAGTTGTCGGACACGTTATGGATGACCGCAAAGATCGGGTGATCGAGTTCCTTGTGCGTGGCATAGACGCCGCCTTCGAGCACCGTGTTGGCGTCGAAGCGCCAGCGGGTCTGCAGGGCGGCGCGCTGCACACTCTGGTCGCGCTGGTAGTTCAGCGTGATGTTGGCGGGGTTGGCGAGGTCGGGCGCTGAGAGCGCCTGAGCGAGCGAGACAGAGCCGGGAATCTGCTGGTGGATATAGCCGCCAGAGACGTAGGCGCGGACTTCCTGATCATCGCCAAACGTGTAGCCGAGATTGCCGGAAGCAAACTGCCATTGGCCTTCGCTTTGCTGGCGCGAGCCATTTGTCTTGTAGCCGGAGACTGCGCCGAATGCGTCCCACGCTCCGAACTGGCCGCCGACGCTGGCGTGGGCGCGGGCCGTTCCGTGGTCGCCGCCTTCGATGCGCAAGACGCCCTGCTCTGGCGCCGTCTTGCCGTTTGGCGTGATCATATTGATCGCGCCGCCGAGAAGCGCGCCGCCATAGCGCAGCGCGTTGCCGCCCTTATAGACCTCGGTGTAGCGGGCGAGGAATGGATCAACCATCTGCGTGTCGCCGGCGCCATCGGCCTCGTTCAGCGGGATGCCATCCTGCGCCAGCAGAGTTCCGCGCAGGTGGTTGTTGTTGCCGATGCCGGAGCCGCGAATGGAGAGGCGCGTGTCACCGCCCCACTTCTTTTGGATATAAACCCCGGGCACGTCGCGGAGGATGTCGACAAGGCCGGTGGCGTGACGGCCAGCATAGCTTTCGCTTGAGACGATGGCGACCGCGCCGGGCGTTTCCGACAGCCGCTCGCGAGCTTCCGCGACGACGGGCGGATCTTCCGGGTCGCGGGACGCAGTGACGATGACTGTGTCGCGGGACTGCGGCTCATCCATTGGGCCGGATTGCGCAAATGCAGGCGCGGCAAGAGACGCCGCAAGCATGAGGGCGTGCGCCGACGCAGCGGCGCGCAAAATACATGAAGACATTGGGAAAATGGGTCCTGATCAAAACGAGTGGACGCGCAGAGGCAAAGCCCTGCGCGGCGATTCAGTTCAGATCAGAGAGGGAGGCCCGGTCGACGGCGGCGGCGGCGCGGCAATGCCACGACCGGGGCGCAGGTCACGCACAACAACGAAATCGACCTGATGAGCAACGCGGAATTCAACCGGCTTGGCGGTCGCGACCGGCAATTCAATCGCAGTCGCGCCAGCAAACACACAAGGAGACGTTTCCGACTCGCTCTTGGCATTCTTCGGAAGCTTCGAGACATCGATCAGCTCGCCGGTATCGAGATCGATCACCTGCGCCTTGGCGTGCCCGTCGCACATTTCAACGGTGAGATAGCGGCCCGCCCCGGTATCCGCCTCAGCCAGCATATAGCCGGCCGGGATGATTGCGCGCACGAGCATGGCCAGCAGCGCTATCGCGCCCAGCCTCCGCCCTATGCTGCGCATCCAGGTAAGCACACCCGTCTCCCTTGTCTGCGCGCAAACTACTCTCGCGACCGCAGACCGCAAGTGCGCCAAGCGGTCGCTAATGGTCACGTCGCGGCGACCCGCCAAGTTCATTTGACTGCCGCCGGGATTCACCAACCATTCACGGGCAAGTCGGTGAGAGGCTGGGGAATGTTCTGGCGGGTATGGATTGCTGGGGCATTCGCCGCGATGGCCTGCGCGGCTGCGAATGCGCAGACGCCGTTACTCGCTCCCGTCGTCACACACCACACGATTGACCTGCGTGAAGGCCCGCTCGCCTACACAGCGACGGCCGGCCTTATGCCGATCCTGGCGCCGAGCGGCGAACCGATCGGCGACATGTCCTATATCGCTTACACGGCGACACCCCGGCAGGGCAAAACACGTCCCATAGCTTTCATATGGAATGGCGGATCAGGCGCAAACTCGACGCCCCTGCATTATGGCGCGTTCGGCCCACGGCGACTGGCCGCCGGCAAGATGGCGACCAACGTCGCCTCCCTGCTGGATGCCGCAGACCTCGTTTTTATCGATCAGATCGAAACAGGCTTCGGCCGCTACGCCGCTGGCGTCGATCAGACTGTTTATCTGAACCAGCGCGCCGATGCCGACACTTTCGCGCAGTTCATACAAGGCTGGCTGCAAGCGCACGGTGGCATCGAGCGGCCAACATTCCTCATCGGCGAAAGTTATGGCGTGCGCCGCGCACAGGTCGTGACCGAGAACCTTCTCAAGCGCGGCATCCTCCCCGAAGCCCTCGTCCTGATCTCGGGCTACTCCCTCGTCGGAGAACAACTGGACCCCGCCATCGAAGGCGCGTTCCGATTGCCCGGCTATTCGGCTTTTGCTTTTCGGCGCGGTGAACTGAAAGACACCAGCCTGCAATCCGAAAACGACGCTCATGATGCAGCGCTGACATGGGCCCGCGCTCTTGCAGAGAGGATTGAAAAATCCGACATCGCCGGCCGCCAGATTTTTTCTGATGGCCTCAAGCGCTTTCTCGGGTTTTCGGATGAGCGCATCGCTGACACGGCTTCGTCCCTGTCGCCGCAGTCCACGATTGCGTCACTCTCTGAGTTGAGCCAGCGGCACGCAACGATGATATTTGCCGATGTGTGGAATCCGATTTCCTACGACCTGCGCAACTGGAAATCCGATAACCGCGAATGGATCTCTCAGGCAATCGTCGACGACATCCGCGACAACCTTCAGTTCAATCCGTCTGGCCGGGTCTATGTTGGGCAAGAGTACGATCACGCTGCATCGCGACTGGCCGCATCACTGCAGCAGCCAATGAAGATTCATCGCGCAGATGGCACGTCAGTGGAGCTTTCGCGCGAAACGCTGAGCAAGTTTCCCGAGTTGTACGGCGCGTTCTCGCGATTGAACGCCCTGCTCGGCCGACAACCGCCGGCGGCCAGGCCTGCCGACGGCCTCGCGGAAACGATCGTGAACTTCAACGCTCACTTCAATGCCGCGCTGTCGCTGCGCGACAGCCCAATGCCAGAGCTGATGACAGCGGCGCCAGACCTGAAACTTTTCATTGCCGGCGGTATGTATGATGATCTGCTGCCTTGTGCAGTCGGCGCAGAGATGGCGCGCCGCGATCTCGTTGCATTCTCCGGTCGCGTTCTCAGCAAATGCTACGCCGGTGGACACATGATGTACGACGATGAGCCGCAAAGCGTGGCGCTCTCGGAAGACGTGCGCAGCTTCATTCGCAACGTACTGGCCGCTCACAACGAAGCCGGAGTCACGGCTACGCCGTGACGTTCCCGAACTTGCCGGCCTGGTAGTCGCCAATCGCCTGGCGGATTTCGTCGACCGTGTTCATCACGAAAGGTCCGTGGGCAACCACAGGCTCATTGATGGCCTCGCCGTGGCCGAAAAGCAGACGCGCAGGCGTCGTCGCCTCGATCGTCAGCTCGTCGCCGGCGAGTTCAAGCTCCACGAGATTGTACTGAGTAACTTCGCGGCCATTCACGCGCACGTCGCCGCTGACGACATAAAGGAACACGCTGCGCTGTTCGAGGTCCTTGAAATCGAGTCGCGCGCCAGCTTCGGCTTCGATCGTGGTCATGAAATTCCCGGTGATCGATTCGACGGGGCCGCTTTGCCCGCCCCATTTTCCGGAAATCAAACTCACGCGGGCCTTCTCGTCGGCTGTCGTGATCGATGGAATCTGGTCGGCCTGCAGGCCCTGATAGCGTGGCGACGTCATTTTCAGGCGCGATGGTAGATTCACCCAGAGCTGCAGAATCTCGAGAGGGCCGCCGATTCGCTTGAAGGCATCCGGCGATAGCTCCGCATGGACGAGCCCCGACCCGGCCGTCATCCATTGCACGCCGCCGGCGCGGATCACGCTTTCATGTCCGCCCGAGTCGCGATGCATGAGCTCGCCCTCGAGAATGAAGGTCACGGTTTCAAAGCCGCGATGCGGATGTGGGCCGAAAGGCAGGCCGCGATTGTTATGGGGATATGTCTGCGGCCCGTGGTGATTCAGAAAGAGGAATGGATCCACCTGGCTGATCTTTGGACCGGGTACCGGGCGGCGCGTGACGAGATCAGCGATGTCATCGCGATGTGAAGGATGGAGGCCGAGAACAGTCTTGTGCGTCATCGCAAAGACGTAGGGTGGATCGAGCTTCAGCGAAATCCACCTCTGAATGCGCATCAAGGATTTGATTGAAGCCGAAACGCAAACGGCCCCGCCGAAGCGGGGCCGTTCTCGTAGTGGGTGCGGGGACAGGATTTGAACCTGTGACCTTCAGGTTATGAGCCTGACGAGCTACCGGACTGCTCCACCCCGCGTCACCGATTTCCGCCACGCATCCGATATGCGAGACGAACCCCTGAACCGTTTCCAGCCTAAGCCAGAAACGACTTCGCGGCCCACTCCGGCCGACATGGACGAGTCCACGTTCAACCGGCCGAGCCGCGTCTTGCATCCGGGAGGATGCGAAGATCTTGAAGGAGGCCCTGCTCTCACCTTGCGGTGTAGCAGCTCTATGCATTTGGCTTGGCAGACCTGGCAGCGACCTACTCTCCCGTGCCTTAAGGCACAGTACCATCGGAGCTGGGGGACTTAACGACCGAGTTCGGAATGGGATCGGGTGGGGAACCCCCGCCAAAACCACCAGGTCAGCGAAGCCAAATGCCTACAACAACTTTCGTCTAATCATCTATTCGAACCAGATTACAGACCTGGAAATCTGGCCGAAATGTTTGGGCGACATGCTCGTCGCCACGTATGGGTCTTGAGAGTTAATCAAGCCTATCGAGCAATTAGTACCGGTAAGCTGCAGTCCTCGCGGACCTTCCACACCCGGCCTATCGACGTGATAGTCTATCACGGCTCTCAGGGATATCTGGTTTTGAGGTAAGTTTCCCGCTTAGATGCTTTCAGCGGTTATCTTGTCCATACATAGCTACCCAGCTGCGCGACTGGCGTCACGACTGGTCCACCAGAGGTATGTTCATCCCGGTCCTCTCGTACTAGGGACAAATCCTCTCAAATATCCTACACCCACGGCAGATAGGGACCAACCTGTCTCACGACGTTCTGAACCCAGCTCACGTACCTCTTTAAATGGCGAACAGCCATACCCTTGGGACCTGCTCCAGCCCCAG
>JAUYSA010000251.1 GCA_030696545.1 Hyphomonadaceae bacterium | reverse complement strand
CGAGAACTACTGCTTCGAGTGCGACGGCTTTGCGCCAGTTGAACTGAGCATCGTCTGACTGAAGGGAACTGTCAGGTTTAAGTCGTCCGAGCGGCGAAGCCCCCTGCCGGCTCCAGCCCCGCCCGTCGCCGGGCCTGCGTGGATAAGGTCCGGCGACATCGTGCCATGGGCGAGAGCGGAAAGCGAGCGCTCGCCCCCCAAACCGTGGCGTCAGAAACCGCCATGCACTAATATTGATACTGGATCACCCTGTGGGGGCAGGCCAGCTCCATGTTGGGGAAGCTCAGCGGCCGCGTCTCCCTCGTGTTTTCTTGGACGACTGATGGTTGCTGCCCGCAAAACCGGGGCAGCAAAGGGGCGAAGCCCGACCTGAACGATCTGGGCTGACAACACCCTCCGCGGAGTTAGGAGACCTGGATCAAGGGACGACATCAGGGCCAGCAGCCAAGACCCGCTGCACCAACAGGCCGAACACAAGACCGTCCCCGTCCAATCGCACCGCCAGGCCCCTGCCAATCCAGCGCCGTCCGCCCAAGACGAGTTGCCGTTGCACTGACACCACCGAATTCCTCGACCTGGCTTCGGGTGACCGTCAGGTCCCGCGTCATTGTGGCTGTCGACACCGCCCTAAGATCGTTCTGGTTCGCCGGGCGGATATGCCATGGACGATGCAGAGACCGCTTTATGGCCCGCGGAAACTCGCGAGCCCTGTAGCGCAAACCTAACCATTGGAGCCGCCAGGCGGCAACCGGTTCGGAGCGGGAACAGCCATGACAGGCCCAGGCTAGCTCGACCCGGAGGGTTATCACTGACGATGAGATGGTGGTGAAGATCCGCGGCGGGAGTATCTCTGGCGCGCCGTCGATGATGAGGGCGAGGTGCTGGATGTCCTGGTCCAGAAGCGGCGCAATAAGCACGCGGCGCTGAAATTGCTCCGTAAATTGCTCAAGAACCAGGGAATTCACCCGGAGACGATCACGACCGATAAGCTGGCCTCGTATCGCGCGGCGATGCGCGTGCTCGGACTTTCAAGCCACCACCGACCTGGGGGCATGCGCGAAAACAACCGCGCCGAAAATTCCCACCTGGTCATTCGACGACGGGAGCGAAAGCAGCAAAAGTTTAAGTCGCAAGGATCAGCCCAGAGGTTCCTCTCCAGCCACGCCATTTACAACACCTTCAATCTTCAACCGCACCTGATCCGCCGCTCCACCCTTCGCCAGTTCCGGGCGGAGGTACATCTGACGTGGGCGGCAGCGACCGCGGCTGCCTGACCGATCGGGCGGGGAGGGGCTTTCTGCGGGGGGCAGACTTAACGTGTCAGTTCCGGTTTGAGCGCGCGCTACAGGAAAGCCCCACCGAGGCCGAGGCGCGGGAGATTTCCTCCACGGCCACCACATGTTCGAGGTAGCCAAGGCCCAGGCCGCAGTGAGCCTCCTCCAGGATGATTCCGTGCAGCCCAAGTTCGCCCATCTGGGCCAAAGTTCGCGGGGAAGCTGTTGGTCTCGTCGATGGCTGCGATCGGGGCGATCTTGTCAGCAGCGAAGCGGGCCGTGGTCCCGCGGATCGCGTCAGCGGTGTCGCCGAGGTTAAAGTCCTGGCTGGTCATATGTGTATCGCGTGCCCGATGGCGCTCAGCGCTGCCTCGTGGATGGCCTCGCTCCTCGTCGGATGCGCATGGACGATGCCGGCGACATCCTCGAGAACAGCGCCCATTTCCATCAAAGTCGCGAACTGACCTGCGAACTCCGAGATGTCCCGCCCCACGGCCTGGATACCGAGGATTCGGTGGTCGGATTTGCGCGCCACCACCCGCACAAAGCCGGTGTCGCCTCCGACCCCAGTCGAAAGCGCACGGCCATTGGCCTTGAACGGAAATTGTCCGGTCACGACGTCACCTTGCGCGGCGGCGCCGAAAGGATTCATTCCGACGCTGACGATCTCCGGATCGGTGAAGCATACAGACGCTATGGCGACCGGATCGAACTTGTTCCGCGACCCAGCTATGATTTCGGCGACAAGGGCTCCCTGCGCCGAGGCCTTGTGCGCCAGCATGGGCTCACCGACGAGATCGCCAATTGCCCAGACACCGGTGGTCGACGTTGCGCATCGATCATCCACCTTGACAAAGGGCCCCGCCATTTCGAGCGCCATATTCTCACGGCCCCACCCCTCGGTGCTGGGCCGACGTCCAACGGTCACAAGCACTCTCTCGGCCGGGATATCGATGAGGCCGCCAGTTCGGGTGTCAACGGACAGAACGCCATTGGCGAAGCCAAGCGCACGCGCACCCAAATGCATCGAAAAGCCCAGCTTCTGGAGCGAGCGGATTACCGGCTCGGTAAGCGCCGCATCATAGAGGGGCAGGATACGGTCCTGCGCCTCAACAACAGTGACCTTCGTCCCGAGCTTGGCGAACGCGATGCCGAGCTCCAGTCCAACATAACCAGCTCCGACCACGGCGAGCGTCTCGGGAACCTTGGTCAGGTCAAGCGCCTCGCTGGAGGAGATCACGTCACCGCCGAACGGCAGGTCGGAGAGTTCCACCGGGACTGATCCGTTGGCTAGGACAACGTGCTGGGCGCGTATCTCGACCGGCCCCTCGGCGGTGGTGACCCTGCAGGTCTTGGCGTCGTGGAAGACGGCCCAGCCCTCGATAACCTGGACCTTGGCGCGCCGGAGCAGACCCGCCACGCCGGTGTTCAGCTGATTAACGATACCTGACTTCCAGCGGACGGTTTCCGCCAGATTGATCGAGGGCTTCGAGTTCAGTGCGATCCCCAGGTGTCCATGTGCGGCGACGGCGGTCAGCTCTGCGAAGGTGTCCGCTGCGTGGATCAGGGCTTTTGAGGGAATGCATCCCCGGATCAAGCAAGTCCCACCGAGGCGACCGGCCTCCACAAGGGTACAGTCGAGGCCCAGCTGGCCTGCTCGGATCGCGGCGACGTAGCCGCCCGGCCCGCCACCCACGACGAGCACATGGGTGTTCAATGACTCGGACATTTTCACCCGACGAACAGCAGCGCGGGGTGTTCGATCACCCGCTTCAATCTCTGCATGAAACTGGCCGCGCTATGACCGTCGACGATCCGATGGTCGAAAGCCGATGAGACGTTCATCACCTTGCGCACGACGATGCGTCCATCCCTGACCCTTGGCAGTTCGACCAGCTTGTTCGGGGCTATGATGGCGACCTCCGGATGGTTGATTACCGGCGTGGCGGAGACGCCGCCGAGGGGACCAAGGCTAGTCAACGTGATTGTGGATCCGATCAGTTCGTCCCGCGTGGCGCGCCCATTTCGGGCGGCTTCGGTGACGCGGGCCATCTCCGAAGCGCACCGCCACAGGTCCTTGGCTTCGGCATGACGAACGACGGGCACCATGAGGCCGTCAGGGGTCTGGGTGGCGATGCCCAAGTGAACCGCTTCAAAGGTGCGAAGTACGCCTGCATCATCGTCAAATCGCGCATTGATCTGCGGGAATTCGGGTAAGGTCAGAACAATCGCCCGCATGAAGAACGGCAGCAGGGTCAGCCGGGTCTGGTCGGCCTTGCGTGAGCCATTCAACTCCGCGCGAAGTTCCTCAAGCTCAGTGAGATCGAATTCTTCAACATAGCCGAAGTGCGGAATTCGGCGCTTGGCCTCCTGCATCTTCTCCGCGATGCGTCGGCGCAAACCGATGATCTTAATCTCCGCGCTGCCCGAACGTTCTTCAAGTCCCTGCGAAGCCGTGCGCCATGTCCCGCCCCCGTTCCGATAGGCCTCCAAGTCGTCAGGTGTGATGCGCCCGCCAGGTCCAGTTCCGGAGACAAACTGCAGAGGGATACCAAGCTCGTGAGCTCTTCGCCGCGTGGCTGGCGCGGCCAACGGGGCGTTCGCCGGCACCTGCGCCGCCCGTCCAGGATTAGGTGGGGCGTTTGCAGGCTGAGGCCGGGCAGTTGGGCGCGTAACGTTCTCTTCGCCCGCTTTGGCCAGCGCGATGGGTTCAGGCGTGGGCCGGGGCGTCGGGGCAGCGCGGGTTTCAGGGGCTGCGGTGAGGTCCGGGTCCGATACGTCCAATTCAGCCAGGATCGAACCGACGGCTGTCATGGAGCCGATGTCGCCATGAATCTTGATAACCGTCCCATCGACGGGAGAGGTCATTTCGACCGTCGCTTTGTCGGTCATCACGTCGACGAGCGGCTGGTCCTCCGTGACCACCTCACCCGGCTTCACATGCCATTTGACGATCTCGGCCTCCGCGACGCCCTCGCCGATGTCTGGCAAATTGAAGAGGAAGATGCCCACCTAGGCCTCCATCGCGCGTCGCAGCGCGTCGGCAAGTCGTGTCGGTCCGGGGAAGTAGTCCCACTCGAACGCGTGAGGGTAGGGTGTGTCCCAGCCGGCGACCCGTTCAATCGGGGCCCTGAGATGATGGAAACAGCGCTCTTGCACGAGCGCCGAGAGCTCACCGCCAAAGCCTCCAAAGCGGGACGCTTCATGGAGAATGACGCAGCGTCCTGTCTTCCGGACGGAAGCGATGATGGTGTCGATATCCAGGGGGACGATACTCCTGAGATCAATGAGCTCGGCGTTGACGCCGCTGTCATTGATGCCGGCGGCGGCCACGTGGACCATGGTCCCATAGGCCAGCACGGTCGCCTCGCGGCCTTCGCGGACCACCGCGGCCTTGCCGAGCGGAACCGTAAACCGCCCTTCAGGCACCTCCGCTGTCGCTTCGTTCGCCCAGGTGCGGAGCGATTGATTTTGGCGCCCGTCGAAAGGGCCATTGTAGATGCGCTTGGGCTCGAGAAAGATGACCGGATCGTCGTCTTCCACGGCCGCGATCAGCAACCCCTTGGCGTCATAGGGGTTGGACGGGATCACCGTCTTGAGTCCGGTTATGTGGGCGAAGATCGCCTCTGGGCTCTGGCTGTGGGTCTGGCCGCCAAAGATGCCGCCGCCATAGGGCGCGCGGACCGTCATGGGCGCCCAGAATTGGCCGCCGGATCGGTAGCGTAACCTGGCGGCCTCTGAGACCAGTTGATCGTAGGCAGGCAGGATGTAGTCGGCGAACTGAATCTCAACGATGGGGCGTAGGCCATAAGCCGCCATGCCGATCGCCGCGGCGACAATGCCGCCCTCGGATATCGGCGTATCGAAGCAGCGCGTAACACCATGCTTCTTCTGCAGGCCTTCAGTGACGCGAAAGACACCTCCGAAGTAGCCCACATCCTGTCCAAACGTCAGCGTATCTGGATCGTCCGTGAGCAGGACGTCCAGCGCCGAGTTGAGCGCCTGAATCATGTTCATCTGGGTCATGTCAGATGCCGAGTTCGCGACGCTGTTCGATCAGTCGCCAATCGGGCGTGGCGAAGACGTCTTCGAACATCTCCTTCACACTGGGCTTCGACTTGCCCAGCGTGCCTATGGCCTCTCCCGCCTTCACGGCTAGGCGCACCGTTGAGTCCAGTCCTGCAATCAGGGCCTCATGCTTTGTGTCATCCCATATGCCCAGGCGAGTGATGTGGCCCCGCAATCGTTCGACCGGATCGCCGAGCGGCCAGTGCGCCGCCTCGTCGACGGGGCGATACTTGCCCGGGTCATCAGAGGTGGAGTGAGCGGCGGCGCGGTAGGTGAAGAGCTCGATCAGGGTCGCCCCGTTGTTCGTCCGGGCCCGCTCCGCCGCCCATTCGGTCGCGGCCCAGACCGCCAGGAAGTCGTTCCCGTCAATGCGCAAACCTGGAAGACCGTAGGCCAGGGCCTTCGCCGCAAAGGTCGTCGACTCCCCACCGGCGAATCCTGAATAGGTCGAGATGGCCCACTGGTTGTTGACGACGCACAAGATGACGGGCGCGCGATAGACGCTCGCAAACGTCAGGGCTTCGTGGAAATCGCCCTCGGCGGTGGTGCCGTCGCCGATATGGGCGATGGCGATCTTCGTGTCGTGCTTGAAGGCCGAGGCCATCGCCCAGCCCACCGCCGCCCCAAAGCGACTGCCGACATTGCCTGACAGGGAGTAGAAGCCGTAGTCACGCGCCGAATAGAGGATCGGCAATTGACGCCCCTTTAGGGGGTCGTTGGCATTCGAGAAGATCTGATTGACCAGGTCCTCGAGCGGGTATTCTCGAGCCATCAACCAACTGAGCATTCGGTAGGTCGGGAATGACATGTCGTTGGCATCCAGCGCCATGGACTGGGCAGCGCCGATCGCCTCCTCGCCTGTGGATTTCATGTAGAAGCTGGTCTTGCCCTGTCGGTGAAGGCGGAACATTCGATCATCGAAGGCGCGGGTGAGAAGCATTGCCCGGAGCCCGGCGACCAGGACCTCGGCGGAGAGGTTGGGATTCCAGGGACCGACCGCATCGCCGCCATCATCAAGGACTCGGATAAGGCCGTAGGGCAGGTCACGCATCTCGCGCTCGTGCGCAGAAGGTTCGGGGCGCCGGATCGCCCCCGCCGACGGAATGTCGAGATGTTCAAATCCAGGTTCGTCGCCTGGACGGGCGCCGGGCGATGGGACGTGCAATTCCAGGCCAGATTTGTTCGACTTCGCCACTCATCTCACCCTTGTGCTTCAGGATTGTCGGGTGTGGTGGGCGCGTAAGCTTCGTCGAACATTTCCCGGGAGCAGGCAGTCTAGGCGAAATCAATTCGCGAAATGCCGGAATGACAGATCGATCAATCCGTCCGACCGCGGATCTTGAACTGCAGCTTTCCGATTTCGGAGCGACGGAGGCCAGCGACCTCGCCGCGGCGTTGGCCGGTGAGCAAGGCGAGCTTTGCAAGTCGGCCGATGGGATCGCCCGCCGAATCGCGCGCGCGCCAGACAAAGCCGATCACGGCGCCTTCGGGGGTCACGCAGGCCCGCCTTTCAGAGATCTCAGTTCAGATCGGACCTTATCCATGCAGGCCCGGCGACGGGCGGGGCTTA
>JAUYSA010000216.1 GCA_030696545.1 Hyphomonadaceae bacterium | reverse complement strand
ACGCGAAAGGATCAAGCGCCAGACAATCCAGCACAGACGCTTGCAGCACCAGCTGCAGGCCGCATAACCTCAAACCCAGATGAGCCAGAACCTCCGTTCCTGAGACGCCGAAACAGTCTCAAATCATCTGACGACGGACACGTGTCGATGGGTCCGTTCCTATTGTCTCCTCATCCGGAGTCACGGGACGGCACAACGAGGCGAAGGCTGATCCGCCTGGTGTGGTGACAGGACGATACGGCACGATTGGTGAAGTTTTCTATGTTGAGGAGCCCTATTGGCCGCTAAACACCGCCCTCTACGTCGTCGATTTCAAGGACAACGACCCTCGCTTCACTGCATACTTACTGAGAAACACCCTTAGAAACTACAAGTCGGAGAAGGCCGCAGTTCCAGGCGTTGATCGCAATGTTTTGCATCTAATCAAGGTGCGAACAACGGAGCGTCGGCGGCAAGAGCGCGTCGTCGAAATCCTCTCCGCCTACGACGACCTTATCGAGAACAACCGGCGGCGGATTGCGCTGTTGGAGGAGGCGGCGCGGATGCTCTACCGCGAGTGGTTCGTCCACTTCCGCTTTTCCGGCCACGAACACGTCAAGATCATCGACGGCCTGCCCGAAGGGTGGGGGCGGACCACGCTAGGACAAGTGGCGGAGACGAACAGGGAGAGTTATGGAGCCAAAGAACTGCCTGAACAGATCCACTACATCGACATTTCCTCGGTGGAGCAGGGCAGGATTGCTTCAAAGACATCTTTATCGTCAGATGAAGCGCCAGGGCGCGCTCGTCGCAAGGCAAAAGATGGCGATGTAATCTGGTCGAATGTCCGCCCTAATTTGAGGTCTTACGCACTTATTCTTCAACCCGAGGCCGCTGACGTTTTCTCAACTGGTTTCACGGTGCTCTCCGGGAAAGGTGTCCCGTTTAGTTGGCTCTATTTGGTTGTCACCACGGACAATTTCGTGGGCCATTTGGTCAACCATGCAACCGGGGCTGGATATCCCGCTGTTCGTCCTGGTGATTTCGAACGCGCTTCGGTTGTGCTGCCGTCCGAGGGGCTGCTGAAGGACTTTCATGAAGCATCAGAACCGAATTTTCGTTTGATCTCGAAACTGGAGCAGCAAAATCAACATCTTGCCCAAGCCCGTGACATGCTCCTGCCACGCCTGATGAATGGTGAGATCGCTGTATGACGACTAACGTTGCGACGTCCCTGCCCAAGACGATGCAGCAGAGCCTTCTGCGCGAAATAGCAGATGCGTATCTGCTGCCATTGTTCTCAGGAGCCGTTATCGAGGAGGCTTCGGAAACTTCAAGCTCCTCTGACAGCACGGTCGCTTTTGTGAATCCGCAGACGATTGGCTTCAAGGTAAACCGCACCGATGCCTATCGCCTAAAATTCCGACGCGATCAGCCCTTCGCTCAAAAGACCGACCCGGCCCGGGAGACTCGGGTTATCGAAGCGTTCGTGTCCGTGCTGAGACGGATGACGAATGAGTTAAAGGGGCCACTCAAAGATGACCTGCTATCAACGTTCCAGCGACGCGTGGTAGCGGAAGCTACGGCCGAAACGGGCGAGGGGGATAAACTCCTCACGGTGATCGACCAGATGGCCCATTTGGCGACGCGTCTTTACGAGGGAGCGCCAATTGCTAGTGCGGTAGGAATCGACCCTGCTGTAACCGGCACAGAGGCATTACCCTTTACTGCGCTTGCAAAGGAAGATTTCTTCGCCGTTCTTTCAAATGGCTTTGACACCATGCTTGCCTTGTCTCGCCATCTCAATTTCACCGGGCATATCGTCCTTGATGCCGCCCCTTCCGCTAGCGGTTTTTGCCCTTGGCGGCATTCCGCAATCGCACAATGGACATCTGGCGGGAAGGGCCGGGTCGCTGTTGTGCTGAATCGCCTCGGCGAGATCCTCGTGTTCCGCGATGGGCAGCTTCTCTTTGCCCGCAGGAGCGGCAACTGGCACTTCCTGACTCATGATCCCGTTATCCGTCAGATGGGAGTGCCGAAGAACAACGATATCCGGAAAGCTATATATGAAACTGCGCTGGATGCGTCCTTCGCGCGAACAGGTGCCTGTATAGGCGTCGCCGCATCGGGGAGTATGCAGCAGGCCGAAGACATGATTGCGGATACAGACTGGCTGGAAAAGGGCCTGTCCTATAAGTCAAAATCCATCGCACAGATCGTCAATGGTCGAAAATTCCACGAACTCGATCGCACCCTTCGGCAAGAGCTTGTCGCAATCGACGGTGCCACAGTGATCAGCCATGAGGGGATGGTCATGGCGGTAGGTGCCATTCTCAAGATTAGGGGCGGCAGCACGGGAGGCGGCAGGACCGCCGCTGCAAAGCAGCTTTCCTTGCTGGGCCTCGGTGTCAAGGTTTCGCAGGACGGAGGGATTTCGGGCTATCGGCGCGATACGAAGAATCCGAATGCTGAAAGATCGGCGTTCAGGGTAATGTGAAGGCATCGAAACTAAATGGCGGTAACCAGCATCAACAGCGAGGACCGACTGGTGCAGGCGACATTCGCCGCGCATCTGAAAGATAAGCTCGGCTGGGACACCATCTATGCCTTCAATGACGAAACCTTCGGGCCGCGCGGCACGCTAGGCCGCAAGGATACGACCGAGGCGGTGCTCATACGCGATCTGCGCGCCGCGCTACGACGCCTCAACCCAGAGCTGCCGCCATCGGCCATCGATGATGCGCTGCGGGCGCTGACGGTTCATGATTTCAGCCGCTCGATGCAGCAGCACAATCAGAATTTCGCGCAGGCGATCCGCAATGGCGTCCCCGTCTCCTGGCGCGACGCCAACGGCCAGCGCCGCGATGCCCGCGCGCGGGTGATTGATTTCGACAACACGCCGGGCGCCAACCGCTTCCTCGCCGTCCGCGAATTGAAGCTGACCGGCCTGCGCACGCCGAACTACAACCGCCGCGCCGATCTCGTTTGCTTCGTCAACGGGCTGCCGCTGGTCTTCATCGAGTTAAAGGCGGTCTACAAGAACATCCGCGCCGGGTTCGATGGCAATTTGCGCGACTACATGGACGAGAACGTTGTCGCCCATGCCTTCCATCACAACGCCTTCTTGATCGTCTCGAACGGTGACCGTGCCAAATATGGCTCGATCACCAGCGCGTGGGATCATTTCTACGAGTGGAAGCGGCAGGAGGAGAACGACAAGGGCAAGGTGGACGCCGAGGCGCTGCTTGACGGCATGCTGGCGCATGACCGGTTGCTCGACATCGTCGAGAACTTCATCCTGTTCGACGAAAGCAAGGCGGGCAAGACCCGGAAGGTGGTGGCGCGCAACCATCAGGTGCTCGGCGTCAATCGCGCTGTGGCCTCAGTCGCGCATCAGGAAGAGCTGAAGCGCAAGTTCCCGCCCGAGATGCGGCTGCAGCACCGAGTCATCGAACTGCCGCTGGAAAAGCGCGCCATCGCCGACCAGAAGCGGCTCGTGGACCCCAAGGAGGCGGGCCGGCCCGCGTTGCCGTCCTTCATTCCCGAGGGGCCGATCGACATCATTGAGCGGGCGCACCCGGACCTCGGGCGGCTCGGCGTGTTCTGGCACACGCAAGGCAGCGGCAAGAGCTATTCCATGGCCTTCTTTGCTGAGAAGGTGCGGCGCAAGTTAGAGGGCAATTTCACGTTCCTGCTGATGACCGACCGGCAGGACCTGGACAGCCAGATTTACAAGACCTTCGTCGGATCCGGCGTGATCGAGAAAGACACGCCACGCGCAGCTTCAGGGGCGGACCTCGAAAAGCTGCTTAAGGAAAACCACCGCTACATCTTTAGCCTGATCCACAAGTTCAATCAGGATGTGGACCCGAAAAAGCCCTACAGCGAGCGCGACGATATCATCGTGATTTCGGATGAGGCGCACCGCACGCAATCGGGCAGGCTTGCCCGCAACATGCGCGTGGCACTGCCCAACGCCGCCTTCATCGGGTTCACCGGCACGCCCCTGTTCAAGCAGGATGAGATCACCAAGCGCATCTTCGGCGGCTATGTCTCGCAATACAACTTCAAGCGCTCGGAGGAAGACGGTGCGACCGTCAAGCTGGTCTACGAAAATCGGGGGGAGAAGCTCGGGCTGGCGCATGCCGACCTGAACGAACGCATGGCCGAAAAGATCGAACAGTCCGATCTCGACCCGGATCAGGCGGCGCTGCTCGATAAACTGCTCGGCAAGGACTATGAGGTGGTCACCGCTGATGAGCGCCTCGACAAGATCGCGGTGGATTTCGTCGAACATTGCGCGACGCGATGGGAATCCGGCAAATCGCTGTTCGTTTGCATCGACAAGATCACCTGCGCTCGAATGCACCAGCGGATCATCCCGCGCTGGCAGGCCAAAGCCGCTGCGGTGCGGGCCGCATCCGGAGGTAAACGCGCCGAAGCGGCGATGACGAAAGATGAAGCTGTTCGGGCGGTGCTTCTTGATCAGTCCGCCAAGCTGGAGAAGCAGGCGCAATGGCTTGATGAAACCATCGTCGAGATCATCATCAGCGAGGCGCAGAACGAGGTCGGCGATTTCAAGAAGTGGGATTTCGACATCATCCCGCATCGGGAGCGGATGAAGAAGGGCTTCGAAGTCGCGGGCGGCGACCGCGTGGATGTCGAGACCGCCTTCAAGGACCCGAAGCACCCGTTCCGCGTGGCCATCGTCTGCGCGATGTGGCTGACCGGCTTTGACGTGGAATGCCTATCGACGCTCTATATCGACAAGCCGATGAAGGCGCACACGCTGATGCAGGCCATCGCGCGGGCGAACCGCGTCTATCCCGGCAAGGATCATGGTCTGATCGTCGATTATAACGGGATGCTGGCCAGCCTGCGCGCGGCGCTGGCGCAATATGCTCTTGGCGAAGATGGCGCAGGCGGCGAAGAGATCGTCGCGCCGATCGAGGAGCGGGTGCAGGCGCTCATCGAAGCGATAGAGGCCACCGAAGCGCATTTGCGCGGGCTTGGATTCGATCCGGCAACACTGCTTGGCGCGAAGGGCTTTGCGCGGATCAAGGGTCTCGCCGACGCGGTGGAAGCCATCTATTCCAGCGACGAGACCAAGCGCCGCTTCGAGATTATGGCGCGCGAGGTCTTCAACCGATTCAAGGCCCTGCTGGTTGAGCCGAGTGCCTGGGCCTTTGCCGAGCGGCACGACAACCTAGAAGCGATCTACAAGAAGCTGACCGAACGGCGCGACACGGCGGACGTCACCACGCTGCTCAAGGAACTGCACCGGATCGTCAATGAGGCTATCCGCACGCAAGCGCTGGGCGAGGATCAGGCCGAAGGTCTGACCTTCGATCTGAGCAAGATTGATCTCGACACGCTTCGCGACGAGTTCGCCAAGAAGGTGCGACGCAAGGCGACCGCCCTTCAGGATATCCGCGACATCGTCGAGCAGAAGCTCGCCGACATGCTGGCCCGCAATCCGATGCGCATGGACTATCAGGTGAAATACGAAGGCATCATTGCGGATTACAACAGCGAGAAAGACCGCACGACGATCGAAGATACGTTCAGGCGGCTTGTCGAGCTGGTGCAGAGCCTCGACGAGGAACAAGCACGGGCGGCGCGCGAAAACCTGTCCGACGACGAGCTTGCGATGTTCGATCTTCTGAAACGGGATGATCTGACCAAGGCCGACCGCGAGCGCGTGAAGCAGGCAAGCCGGGATATGCTGGCCTCAATCAAAGCCCGCCTCGCCGAACTGGATCGGTTCTGGGAGAAGGAACAAACCAAGGGCGAGGTTGAGGCGTTCATCCTTGACGAGATTTTCGTGAAGCTGCCCTCGCCGCCCTTCACGCCAGAAGAGAAGAGGCTGGTCGCGAACAACGTCTATGCGCATGTCTGGCAGCAAGCGATGAGCGGAGGCTTTGCGAGGGCGGCATGAACCACGCCACGACCGCGGCGCGCCCGACCCGGTTCGAACGGGTGCCCCTTGCCTGAGGAACCCTTGCTCAGACGCAATTCCTTCGTTACCCCGCGCCACGCGATCGGCTATCCCGCGTTCAAGGATTGCGCCCGTAGCTGAGCTGGATAGAGCGTTGCCCTCCGAAGCTGAGTTTTCGCCAAAAGCGCCGCCGAAATACCTTCACAATAACAGATGCTTGCGCAGCGGTTTCGCGAGCGTGATTCGATCACAACTCGGTTCGGCACGACCGCGCCACACGCGACGATGCAGCGGTCATCCGCACGCGCAGTGGTTCACCCGGGTCTTCGCAGCGCCCAGCCCTGCTGACGGTCGTCCGTCTCATAGAAGTGGCGAACGCGCTTGATGGACTGCCTGAAGTCCGGGTTCTCCTCGACCAAGCGGTTGCATGTTGTCCAGTCAACAGCGGCGCGCCCACGAGCCGGGATGCCGGATAAACCCGGGGTGGTCAGGGAGTGGAGTTAGGATCAGTGCGGCGCAGATCAGATGCTTCATTTTTCGCTCCAGTCGCGTGTGCGGGGCCAGCCTCAAGATTGCGCTTATGCTTGCTGCCAACGAGCTGACGCCGCGCCGAGCAAGCTTGGGAGCGTCAGGTTGGAGCACCGCGCCCGCGAGGGCGGTCCTTTTCTGCGAGGCCTGAGGACATGGCTAGGAGTTGGGTGGCGGAGTCAGCCGCGCTGCCGCAGCTTCGGCTTCAAGGGAAAGCCGGGTCACGGCGAAGACATGGGCCTGGCTCGCGGCGGTCTGCGTCCGGTCGCGGACATCAGCCAGGAACCGGCTGAAATAGGTCAGCGGCTCGGCGCTGGCGTCGATATGGCGCGTGCCTTCATGGTTGGAGAGGAAGACATGGTCGGTGCCGGGGCGGCCGGCGATGTCGAGATACTTGCGCAGCTCGATGAAGCCTTTCGTGCCGAGCAGCGTCAGCCGTCCGTCGCCCCAGCTCGGCAGGCTGTCGGGCGTGAACCAGTCGACGCGGATATAGCCGGTCGCCTTCTCGCTGCGCAGCAAGATCTCGCCGAAATCGGAGAAGTCGGGGACGTCGGCGATGGCGTGATTGGCGGTGCTGCTGGCGACGATCTCCGCCGTGGACGTTTCCGTGTAGAAGAGGAACTGGTCGATCTGGTGCGAGGCGATGTCGATGAGGATGCCGCCGTAGGCCGCGCGATCGAAGAACCAGGCCGGGCGGATCGCGCGGTTCAGCCGGTGCGGTCCTAGGCCGACGGTGTTGACGACTTCGCCGATGGCCCCCTCCGCCACCAGCTTCGCTGCGATCTCCGAGGCGCGCACGATGAAGCGCTCTGAAAAACAGATCGAGAAGATCCGCCCCGTCCGCGCGACGCAATCCATCACGTCGGCGAGCTGTGCGGGCGTCGTCAGCCCCGGCTTGTCGACCATTACGTCCTTGCCATTTGCCATGGCGCGCAGGGCGATGCTGGCGCGGTCGCGCGGGATCGCCGCGCAGCAGATGATGTCGATCGTGGGGTCGTCGAGGAGGCGCTCGCGCTCCAAGGGGCGCAGATTTGGGAAGCGCTCCTGGAAGCCTTCGAGCACGCGTGAGTCAGAGGTCACCGGGCAATAGCCGGCGCATTCCGCCCCGGCCGCGATCAATTCGGCGACCATGTGGTAGATATGCCGGTGGTCGAGGCCGATGGCGGCGAAACGCAGCATGTCTCCCCCCTCAGTCCGTTGCCACGGTGACGCGGCCCGGGCTCTGGCCTGCGGCGATCAGCGCATCGATCAGGCGGTGGACCACCAGCGCATCCTCGCCGGTGATCCTCGGGGGGCGCTTTTGCCGGATGGCCTCGACGAAATCGGCCATCACCGCCCGGTGGTAGTCATGCGGGAACGCCATCGGGTCGGCGCCGGTGCCGCCGGCGCTCCGGTCGGCCTCGATCACGCTGCGGGTGCCGTCATGCCAGGCGATGTCGAGCGCGGTGCCGACGAGCGAGGCCGTCGCATGGCGGCAGATCAGCTCGATCCGCTCGGGGAAGCCGGGATAGGCGGCCGTCGTCGCATCGATGGTGCCGACCGCCCCGTTGGCGAAGCGCACCGCGGCGCAGACCATGTCCTCGGTCTCCATGCGGTGGATCGGGCTGGTCAGGGCAAAGCCGCTGACCTCCGTGACCGGGCCGGCGAGGCTCAGCATCAGGTCGAGCGTGTGGATGCCCTGCGAGAGCAGCACGCCGCCGCCATCGCGCGCGAAGCTGCCGCGGCCGGGCTCGTCGTAATAGGATTGCGGCCGCCAGAGCCGGATCACGGTCGAGCAGCCGACGATCTCGCCCAGGCGGCCCGAGCGG
>JAUYSA010000099.1 GCA_030696545.1 Hyphomonadaceae bacterium | reverse complement strand
GCGCCTGGAACACCGGCACGGATTTCGCGGCGGCTGCCTTGCCCACGGAGATGGCGTCGCGCATCGCTGCTGCTGCTGCTTCGAAGGGTCAGCTCGTCGCCTGGGATCCGGTCGCGAAAAAAGCAAAGTGGACGCACGATTATCCGAACGCATGGAATGGCGGTATCCTCGCAACAGCAGGCGGCCTCGTCTTCCAGGGCGCGCTCGATGGCAAGTTCCGCGCTTTCGATGCGGCTACCGGCGCTCCGAAATGGGAAACCGATACGGGATATCCTGCGCTCTCGGGTCCGATCAGCTACGAGATTGATGGCGAGCAGTTCATCGCCGTAACAGCAGGGTGGGGCACCGCGCTCCCGCTGGCTGGCGGCGTTGGCTCACGCGATGGCGCGCCGCGCCTGGCATCGCCCGCGATGGGCAAGGTCGTGGTCTTCAAGATCGGCGGCAAAGGCGAGCTCGTGACCGACGAATCCTTCCCGCCCGACCCGACGCCGGTCGCCGAAGACTTCGGCTCGCTCGCGCAGATCGAACATGGGCGGGAAATTTTCTTCAATAACTGCATGGTCTGTCATGGTGACAGTGTGCAGTCGGGCGGGATCGTGACGGACCTGCGCTGGGCGCCTTCGCCGGCCACGAAGGAGGCGTTTGCGGAGGTTGTCATCGGCGGGAAATACGCCACCGCTGGCATGGCCAGCTTCGCCAAGGTGCTGAGCCCGGACGACGTCGAATCCGTCCGCGCCTACATCATCAACCGCGCCAATGACGATGCCAAAGCGGCGGCCGCTGCGGCCCCACCTCCATAGTTTTCCGAACAATTACAGGGATCAGGGCGGCTCCCCCGGGGCCGCCCTTTTTCTTTGTCGCGACGCTCCTTGAAGTCTGATTTCGATATATCTAAATACTGCATCGAATAGATGATCGAAAAGGAGTTACTATGAGACATCATTCAAGACACGGACACTGGGGCGGCCATCACGGCCATGATCACCGATCCGAGGCCTGGGCCGCTTTCGCGGAAAAATTCGCGGGCGGTCGCGGCCATCGCGGCGGCTTTGGCCGGCGTGGCGGGGGGGGCGATGAGGAAGGCTCGGAAGGCTTCGGGCGTGGATTCGGCGGTCGCGGTGGCGGCGGACGCCTGCTCGGGCATGGCGATCTGCGCCTGCTGCTGCTCGCCCTGATCGGCGAGAAGCCCAGCCACGGCTATGACCTGATCCGCGCGGTCGAGGAACGCTTCGCCGGCGCCTACGCACCCAGCCCCGGCGCCGTCTATCCCACGCTGACCATGCTGGAAGAGCAGGACTTGGTCAGCGCCGAGGCGACCCAGGGCTCCAAGCGGCTCTACACAATCACGGACGCAGGCAAGGCGTTCCTGACAGAGAACGCAGCCCAGGTCGAAGGCATTCTCGCCCGCATCAACCTCGCGGCCGCCGCCTTCTCCCGTCACATGGCGCCGGACGAAGTGCATGAAGCCTGGAAGACGTTGCGCCAGGCCATGAACATGAAGCGCACGCCATGGACGAAGGAAGAAACAGACCGCGTCGTCGCGATCCTCGACAAGGCGGCGCGCGACATCTTCGGCAAGGAATGACGATAAAGGACAAGGACCTGATACGATGACTGAAGCCTCCCTCCCCATCGCATCGCAAGACAGTGTCGCGACGCCAAAGGCGCGCAACTATCTGGTGCAGCTATGCAAGCATTTCGCGCACAAGATCCCCGCCACGTTCGCGGACAATCACGGCAACATCCAGTTTGATGGCGGCGCCTGCGATCTGAACGCCGATAACGCCAACGCGCTCGTGCTGGCTGTTTCAGCCGGCAGCCCCGACAAGCTCACCACGCTGGAGGATGTCGTCGAACGCCACCTCAAACGCTTCGCCTTCAAGGAAGAGCTGAGCGTGCAATGGGTTCGCGGCTAAGCGCGAACTTCTTCAACCACCAGTAAAAAGGCCCGAAGCGTCGAGCCGGGTTTGTCGATTGGCGGCTACACTTGAGTGTAGCCGCCAATCCAGCATCAAGCGGCCGCTTTCTCTCTCAGGGCCCGCACCTGCCGCGCAAGGCGTCCAGCCCACGGGCTTTGCGGTTTGTGCGCCAGGCGTTCAGCGGCAAAGGCCTCTGCCGTTGCACGGAGGCCGCCCTTGATCGCTGCGTGCAGGACCGTCAACGTGAGGACGTCACGCTGCGCGTGGCTGCCGCCAAAGCGCTGCGCGAGGCCGCGCGCGGCGGCAAGTTTCTCAACGCACTCAACGTAGCGGCCTGCTTCGAACGCCACGAAAGCTTCCGCCGCCGGCAAGCCGACCTTGCGCGTCATGTAGGCATTGTCGCCGCCATCAGCCGCTGCATGACGCATGGCCTTCAGCGTGCGCTCGGCGTCCACAACGCGGCCCGCACCCACGAACGCCATGATCGCGTGCAGGTCGTTGAAGGCATAGAACGCATCCTCTGCGGATCGCTCCCAGGCTGCTGCCAAGGTCGCAAAGCGATTGCCCACGTCGACACCCTCGAGCTTCAACCGCCACAGCAACGCCGACGCATCAATCGACTGCAGCACAATCGACGAGTCCGGGTCGGGTCGTATCTTTTCGTCATAGAGCTTCAGCACCTGGCTGAAATCGCCCATGTCGAGATAGAGCAGGGCCAGATGCCACCAATTGTGATAGGCGAAGCCAGACTCCGGCGCCCAGTGCTGCGCATTGTCGGCGAGCCAGGGAATGCCGCGATCAAGATCGCCGCGCATTTCATTGACGTGCGCCACGGCATGTACCGCCCAACCGTCCCGTGGATCGATCTCGACGGCCTCGCGGCCCATAGCCTCAGCGCGCGCGAAGTCGCCGCATTCTTCCATGCCGAACGCGACCATTCCAAGCAGCGGCCCGTAGCCGTCGTCGCCGCGCTTGAAGGCGCGCATTGCCTGCAACGGCCAATCGCGTAGCTCCTGTTGCATGCCGAGGTAAAAGCAGCTCGTGTGCGCGAACTGCACCGCCAGCAGATCGCGCGGGTTCTCCTGCGCGACGCGGGCGAGCCCGATGGCGCTGTCGTTGTAGCGCCCTTCGGACCAGGCACGCGCTGCTTCCAGGTGCGCACGCTCGCGGTCATTGAGCCGTGCGGCGACGCCTGCGCGATAGCTCTTGGCCGCTTCCTCGGCGTAGGCCGTGTCCGTCTGCTGCACGAGCAGCCCGGCCCGCGCGGCCCAGGCGGCGCCAAAGTCGGGGTCTTCACCCAGAGCTGCATCAAGCGCGGATACTGGATCGCCGCGATACAGGCGGATGAGGTCAAGAGCTTCGTCGTACTTCGCCAGCGCCGCTTGCGACGATGTCGAGACTGGATTGCCGTAACGGTCTTTCAACATGGGGAGGTCTCCAGAAAACACAGACTCAAAGAATGATGGTTCCGCGCGCCAGAAGAATTGCCGTCGGCCCGGCGAGCACCCAGACCGCTAAGATCGCAGCAAATCTACGCATCGACGTTTGCCTTTCCTGCCGGGCGACGCGCGTCCGCCTTCCTGATCTGTCTAGCGGTTGAGGATTCCTGTGCTAGAAAACTCGTGGTGCTGCTCGTGCAGTTCGAAGATTTTCGCTTTGGTTCTAAAGCGTTACGGTGGCAGGCGCGCGTGCGCGTCGCCTTGGCGCGGTCGCCAGCGCGGACAGAACCGCACCGCAGGTGCTGTACTCATGGTTTGGTTTTGGACATGACCGTCAGGGTTCAGAGCAAGGGCGAGCAGACGCGCAAGCGGATCATGGACCTCGCGCAGGATGCCGTGCTCCAGAAGGGCTTCGCGGCCACGTCGATCGACGAGATCATCGCCGAGGCCGGCATAACCAAGTCAGGCTTCTTCTATCATTTCCGCGACAAGAACGACCTCGCGAAGGCGATGCTGCAGCGCTACCTCGATGACGAGTGGACCGTCTTCGATGGCCTTTTCAAACAGGCCGACGAGCTGAGCGAAGATCCGCTGCACAGCTTCCTGATCTTCCTCAAATTGTTCGCCGACCTGATGGCGGATCTGCCCAACGGCCACCCCGGTTGCCTCGTGGCGTCCTACGTCTATTCCGAACACTTGTTCAGCCGCGACGTCCGCACCATGACCACAGAAGGTCATCTGATCTGGCGCAAGCGGTTTGGCGAGCGGTTACGGCGGATCGCTGAGCGCTACCCGCCGAAGACCCAGCTGGATCTGGACGACCTCGCGGACATGCTGTCAGCGGTCGCTGACGGCGGCATCATCCTGGCCAAAAGCCTGCACAATCCGATGCTGTTGCCCAAGCAGATCCTGCTTTACCGCAGCCTGATCAAGGCGACATTCCTCGGCTGATTGGGCCTCGGCTGATCAGGCCGCGCCGTTCCTCGCGCCAGCGGTTGAGCGCCTGCGTCAGACTCGGCGGTGTGCCGCTTACTTCGGGTTGCAGAACACCATGAAGTCTTCGGTCTGCTTGGGCATGTTCTTCAACGAGGCAATGTACTTTGCCTGAACCTGCGCGGCCGGGTCTTTCACGAAGGCCCACTGGACTTCGCCGGTGTCGGACAGGATGGAGAACGTGTCGAGCTTGCTCATCGCGAGCAGGTCCGACTGGCGGATCGGGAAGACGAAATCAGCGTCGCCCGACTTGCTCGCCTGGAACTTGCCTTCGACTTCCTGCGCGCTGGCGCCCGTGCGGATGCGGTAAGTCGCGCTCTGGCCCACGCGGTTGGCAGGCTGCTTGCCGACCTTCACCGTGGTTCCGCCATTCGATGCGTTGCAGCTGATCAACACGCCCTGCGGATTGTCCGTGTTGCCATTGGTCGCCGTGACGAGCGCGAGCACCGGGTCCTGGGGAATCAGATTGTCTTCCGCGGCCCATGCAGTGGTGGCCGCCATGTTTGCAACCGTCACCGTTCCAGCCGGGGTTGCGCCCGTCAGCGATACGGCGCCGCCCGCATCCGCGACCATTCCGCCGCCAGAGGAGGATGGGCTGGAAGCGCAGGCCGTCGCCATTACGCCAGCGGCGGCAAGCAGGGCGATACGATGGAACATGGAAGAACCCCTTGTTGAAACGGTTGGGTCGAAACAGTTGAGAAGCGCGTGTCGCTTCGATTTGTACTGGTCTCAGATCGTGATGACGACTTTGCCCTTTGCGCGGCGCTCCGACAGCTCCTTGATAGCATCGGCTGCGCGCTCAAGCGGATACCTGTTCGACACATGTGGCCGAATTTTGCCTTCCTGGTACAGCCTGAACAGGTCTGCGAGGTTTTCCGCATGTCCCTTCGGGTCGCGCGCAACGAATGCGCCCCAGAAAACGCCGACGATCTGGCAGGATTTCAAAAGCGTAAGGTTCAGCGGTAGCTTGGGAATGCCGGCCGGGAAGCCGATCACCAGGAAGCGGCCTTCCCAGTTCAGCGCCCGGACGGCCGGTTCGGCATAGTCGCCACCGACGCCGTCATAAATAACGTCAACACCGCCGCCGCCCAGTTCCTTGATCTGGTCGGAGAAGGCTTTCTGCTGGTCGCGGCTCAGCGGGTTTTCTGGATAGACGAGGCCCTTGTGCGCGCCTTTCGAAATACAGAAGTCGACCTTCTCCTGCGTCGACGCAGCGGCGATCACAGTCGCGCCCATCGCAACGCCAAGTTCGACAGCGGCAAGGCCGACGCCGCCGGCAGCGCCCAGCACCAGCAGCGTTTCGCCCGGCTTGATGTGGCCGCGATCCTTCAGCGCGTAGTGCGAGGTGCCGTAGGTCATCAGGAAGGCTGCGGCTTCGTCGAACGGCATGAAGTCGGGCAGGGCGTTCATGCGGTTCGCCGGGACGAGGATTTCTTCCGCCATGCCGCCCGCGCCGGTCGAGCCGAACACCTTATCGCCGACCTTGAACTGGGTGACGCCCTCGCCAACCAGCTTCACCACGCCTGAAATCTCTCCGCCCGGCGAGAACGGGCGGGCGGGTTTGTACTGGTACATGTCCTGGATGATCAGGAAGTCCGGAAAGTTCACCCCGACAGCCTTCACAGACACCACGATCTCGCCCGCTTTCGGCGTCGGCGAGGGTACATCCTCCAGCACCAGCGTATCGGGCAGGCCCGGGGCCTTGGAGAGGACGGCTTTCATGGATCGATGCTCCGGTTTGTACTGGCAGGTCTGGGCGGGTCTGGATTAGCGGACCGATCCAGCGCTGTCATCCCAATAGGCCGAACCAGCCCTATCGGCATCGACACGCCAAGCGCAGCAAGCTGTTACTTGCGCTTATCCAGGGCCTCTGAAACCATCCCGCTCAGGCGTTTCGATAGAAGGCGCTCAGGGAGAGTTGGAAATGTTTCGTTCAGCCATGAGCCTCACACGTCGCACGCTTGCAGGCGCAGTTATCGTCGCAGCTGTTGCGCTCTCTTCCTGCGCCACGGCCCCATCGCCGGCCGAAGAGATCGGCGCGCGCTTCCGCACGGTCGACTCAAACGGGGTCAAGCTGCGCGTTGCGGAGATGGGCAAGGGCCCGCTGGTCATCCTCGTCCACGGCTTTCCTGAATCCTGGTATTCCTGGCGCCATCAGATGCCCGCCCTGGCGGCGGCCGGGTATCATGTCGTTGCGCCCGACATGCGCGGTTACGGAAAGTCCGGCCGGCCAGAAGCAGTCGAAGACTATGACATCAAGCATCTGACGGGCGATCTCGTCGCCATCGTCGATGCCATGGGCGAGAAGTCTGCGGTCCTCGTCGGGCACGACTGGGGCGCAAGCGTTTCGTGGAACGCCATGCTGCTACACCCGGATCGTTTCACGGCTTATGCGGCGATGAGCGTGCCCTATCGCGGCCGCAATCCCGACGTGCGCCCTATGGATGCGACGCGCGCACGTTACGGCGAGAACTTCTGGTACACGGTCTATTTCCAGGAGCCCGGTGTCGCCGAGGCGGAGTTCGACGCCCAGCCCTACGAATTCCTGAGCCGCGCCTACATGCTGTATGAAGGCCAGACGCCGGTTGAGCCGCCGGAAGTCACCGACCCGCGCCGCTCTGCCGGCAATAATGCCGGCTGGATTCCGCGCATGGGCAAGGTCAAGCAACTGCCTGCCTGGCTCACGCAGAAGGACCTCGACTATTACGTCAGCGAGTTCAAGGAGTCCGGCTTCCGCGGCGGCATCAATTATTACCGCAATTCGAACCGCAACTGGGAGATCACGCCAGAGCTTACCGGCAAGACGATCCCTCAGCCGGTAATGTTCGTCGCGGGCAAGGACGATCCTGTCATCGCCGGTCAGACGGTCGAGAGCCTCACCGCGATGATGAAACCCGTGGTGAAGGATATGCGCGGCGTGACCGTCATCCCGGGCGCAGGCCACTGGATCCAGCAGGAGAAATGGCAGGAAGTGAATGTGCTTTTGCTGCAATTCCTCGCCAGCTTGAAGAAGTGATGCGCTTGCTGCACGTTGGGCGTCTCAAGGGGGACGCCCAATGCTGCAATCCATCACACGGCGCTTCGCGGCCGGCATTCTAGCTACCGCGGCGCTCGTTTTCGCGGCGTGCGCCACGCAGTCCGGCGGCGCGACCACGCCCAGCTCCGTCCCGGGCATCAACTTCCGAATGGTCGAGACCAACGGCATCAAGCTGCGCGTCGCTGAAGCCGGCCAGAAGGAAGGGGAGAAGCGGCCGCTCGTGGTCCTCGTCCACGGCTGGCCCGAAAGCTGGTATTCCTGGCGCCATCAGATCCCCGCCATCGCCGCCGCCGGTTATCACGTGATCGCGCCTGACATGCGCGGCTATGGCGGCTCGGACAAACCGGCCAATGTTGACGCGTACGACATCAAGCATCTCGCCGACGATATGGTTGGCCTGCTCGATGCCTACGGCGCAGACAAGGCGATCATCATCGGCCACGACTGGGGTTCGATCGTTACGTGGAACAGCGTGCTGCTCCATCCCGAGCGCTTCAAGGCCATGATCGCGATGAGCGTTCCAAACAGCGGCCGAGGCGCGACGCCACCGATCGACGCCATGAAGCGGGCCTATGGCGAGAATTTTTACTACATTCTTTATCATCAGGAACCGGGCGTCGCGGAGGCCGAGTATGACGCTGATCCGCGCGGTCTCCTGTCGCGCCTTTACGCTTCGTCGGACACGCCGCGTGATCCGCCCACGATAACCGATCCGAAGCGCTCTGCCGGCGGCTGGATTCCGCGCCTCGGCAAGCCGCGCACGCTGCCATCCTGGCTCACTGAGCAGGAGCTTGATTACTTTGCAGATGAGTTCAAGCGCGCCGGCTTCCGTGGCGGGGTGAATTACTATCGTAACTTCAATCGCAACTGGGAGATCACGCCCGAACTCACCGGCGCACGTATCAAGATCCCTGTCGCCTTCCTTGCGGGCAAGGACGATGTGGTCATCCGCGGCGCCAAGGCGGATGGCCTGCGCGCCAGCATGTCCAAGGGCGTCGCCGACGATCTGCGTGACGTGACCCTCGTTCCCGGCGCGGGTCACTGGATCCAGCAGGAGAAGCCTCAGGAAACGAACGGCTTCATTCTCAACTTCCTGAAGGGCGTGAAATAGGAGAAGGCGCGTTCGGACGTTGACATCCAACGTCCGTTGTCCTTCACCGTCGCTGCATGAAAACCGTCCGCGGATATTTCGGGATCGGCGTGGAATCGCTGTCGAAGCCGATGAATCTCGGCGCCTTGCAGCGCACGGCGCATGCGTTCGGGGCGGCGTTCACGTTCTCGGTTTCGGCGGCGCCCAAGATTCGTGTCCTGCACCATGCGGATACTGCAAAGTCAGACCTGCATGTGCCGTGGTATCTGTGGGACACGATCGATGACATGCGGCTGCCGCGCGGTTGTCAGCTCGTCGGCATCGAACTGACCGATGATGCGATCGAACTTCCTACCTTCCGCCATCCGCTTCAGGCCGCCTATGTGATGGGCGGGGAGGCGAGGGACCTTTCGCCGGCGATGCAGGCACGCTGTTCGCATATCGTGAAGATCCCGACTCGCTTCTGCATCAATGTTGCGCTGGCAGGCGCGCTGGTCATGTATGATCGCACGCTGTCGATGGGTAGCTGGCCCGCGCGGCCGGTCGCCTCTGGCGGTCCGCCTCAGCCGGAATAGCCGGGTTCTTCGTCGCGCCGCATGTGTATGCTCACTGCGACGAGTCCCAGTCCGATTGCAGCGCCAGCGGCCAGGACAACCGCAATGGTTGAGTCCTCCGCCTCGACACCCGTCGCCAGCATAATGAGCAGGACGCCGCCCAGCGCCATCGCCACGAATGTGCCCGCCGTGCGAATGCCGAAGGCGACGGCATTGATCGTCGGCGTATGCTCGCTCCATCGGCCAAAGATCAAGCGCCCGGTCAGCAGCATCGATCCGACGGTCAGGAACACCGGCATGGCCATCGAAGACGCGCCGCCCAGCGTGTCGGCTGCGTCGGGAAGTTTGAGATAGCGGGCGAGGATCGCGAAGCCGACGATGATCATCCCCGCCGCCGCACTTGCGCCGGTCAGGATCAGACAAGCTCCGGATATGCGCCGCCACGACATTGGGGATCTTCCTCGAACGCCCCGTGTTTGTGGTCTGGGCTGGGCATTCAGGAAGCAGGCGGCGCGCCGGACGGCGTTTACCGAACAGGCGCTGATTAACGCCCGCAGGAGGCGTTTTCCGCGCCAGATTGAGCCAAAAAGCTTCGAAAGCGGGACGTTGCGTGAAATTCGCGAGACCCGATTAAACCGACTTTCAGCCCTTCGTGCCAGTTTGATGCGAACAGGGAGGCCGCCAAGAGCCTCCCGGCATTTGATGGTGTGGTGATATGGCTAAGACCGTACTCGTCGTTGATGACGATCCTACCCAACGTCGTCTGATGCAGGCCGCCGCCGAGAAGCAGGGCTTCCGCGCGCGGGTCGTCGAGAACGGCGAGAAGGCGCTTGAAGAAGCGTCCGACGCCAAGAACGGCGTTGATGTCGTCCTCCTTGATCTCGTGATGCCGGGCCTTTCGGGCATGGACACGCTCGAGCGTCTCATGGAGCGCCGCCCCGATCTTCCGGTCATCGTGCTCACCGCCACGGGCGGCATCGACACGGTTGTCTCAGCCATGCGCGCTGGCGCCGTCGACTTCTTCGTGAAACCGGCGAGCCCCGAACGTATCGGCATCTCCATTCGCAACGCGCTCAAGCTGTCGGATCTGCGCGGTGAGGTGAAACGCCTCTCCAAGAAGAGCGAAGGCAAGATGGGCTTTGAAGACATGATCGCCGGCGCGCCGACGATGCGCAGCGTCGTTCGTCTCGGCCAACGGGCTGCGGCGTCTTCGATCCCGATCCTGATCCTCGGAGAATCCGGCGTCGGCAAGGAAGTGATTGCCCGCTGCATCCAGGGCGCATCCGAGCGCTCGGGCAAGCCGTTCATCTCGGTCAACTGCGGCGCCATTCCGGAAAACCTGGTCGAGTCGATCCTGTTTGGCCACGAGAAGGGCTCGTTCACGGGCGCGCATGAGAAGAAGCTCGGCAAGTTCGTCGAAGCCGATGGCGGCACGCTGTTCCTCGATGAAGTCGGCGAACTTCCGCTTGATATGCAGGTGAAGCTGCTGCGCGTGCTTCAGGAAGGCGAAGTCGATGCCGTCGGCTCGCGCCGTCCCACCAAGATCGACGTTCGGATCATCTCGGCCACGAACCGCGACCTCGCCACACAGGTGAAAGAGGGCCGTTTCCGTGAGGATCTTTATTACCGTCTCAACGTGTTCCCCATCGAGATCCCCTCGCTGAAAGAGCGCCGCGAAGACCTGCCCGCGATGGTCGAGCACTTCGTTCGCCGCTTCAACGCGGAAGAGGGCAAGGCTGTACCGGGCGTATCCGCCGAAACGCTGGCGATGCTGATGACCTATGACTGGCCGGGCAACGTCCGCCAGCTTGAGAACGCTGTGTTCCGCGCCGTCGTGCTGTCGGATGGCGGCACGCTGAAGCCGGAAGACTTCCCGCAGATCTCGGGCCTGGTCGGAACGTCGCCTTCGGTGAGCCAATCCGCGCTGCAGCCTGCCAATGATGCGGTCGACCAGCCCGTGCTGATCACCGATCCGACCGGCGAACTGCGCACGCTGGAAGCCATCGAGCGCGACCTGATCCAGTTCGCGATCGACCATTATTCGGGTCACATGTCCGAAGTCGCGCGCCGTCTCGGCATTGGCCGTTCGACGCTTTATCGCAAGGTCCGCGAGTACGACCTCAAGGTCCGCGATGGCGATGAGCTGGACGAAGTCGGCTGATAGAACAGCCATTGCAAACGCAAGCGGGCCGAAGGCGGATGACGCCTTCGGCCCGAATTCTTTGCCGGTAGTGCTAAAACCCGGATCTAGGTCTTAGGCAGGAGGCCTTCACGCTGGGCGCGTTTGCGAGCCAGTTTCCGCGCGCGGCGGACTGCTTCAGCCTTCCGGCGAGCCTTGGCCTCGGACGGCTTCTCGAAGGCGGTGCGGGCCTTCATTTCCCGGAAGACGCCTTCGCGTTGCATCTTCTTTTTCAGCGCTTTCAACGCCTGATCGACGTTGTTATCGCGGACCACGATCTGAACTATTTGAAACTCTCCATCGGTTTCCCGAACCGGCTGCCGGGGGTAGTCAGTGGAACGTCAAAAACGCCGAAACGACAGCAAACGCTCCCTTGAGGGGATACGCTGGCCCGTTCGGCGGGTGATTTTTCTCACCCATGACGGGTAAGCGCGGCTCCGATAACATACGAAATCGGGCCTGCCTACTGCCCTCCGACCCGGATTTGGAGCAGAATGCGACCATGACAAAAGCGCCAGAAACCGCCCCCAGCGACCAGTTTCGCGAGCGCCTGCTCGACGCAATGCTGGAAATTGCCCCGGAAACCGGCTGGACGATGGCCGGGATGGACCGGGCGGCGAAAGCCGCCGGACTGAGCGAGGGCCAGGTCCTGCTGGCCACCCCCCACGGCGTGAGTGACCTGCTGGATGCTTTTGGCGCGCGGGCGGCCAAGGCGGCGGGAGAGCGGCTGAAGGCCGACGACATTCCGGGCCTCAAAGTGCGCGCGCGGGTGCGGGCAGGGGTGAAGGCCTGGCTGGCCGCGCTTGATCCGCACAAGGCGGCGGTGAAGCGGGCGGCGGGAACGCCGGCCAATCTGCTGACAGGGCCCAAGGGGCTGTGGGCAGCGGCGGACGCGATCTGGACCGCTCTGGGCGACAAGTCGACGGACTTCAACTGGTACACCAAGCGGACAGTCCTTTCGGGCGTTCTGGGGTCCACGCTGGCGGCGTGGATCGGTACGGATGACGAGGCGCAGGTGGACGAGTTTCTTGATCGGCGCATCGAGAATGTGATGCAGTTCGAGAAGCTGAAGGGCCAGGTGAAGGACGCTTTCGCGAAGATGCCTGATCCGATGGATCTGTTCGGGCAGCGGAAGTAGCGCCGCGCAAGCGGGCGCGTTCTCGAAAGCTCGGCTTTCGAGGCAATGGGCAGTGGGCAATAGGCAGTCGGGTTTGTGGGAGGTCCGCGAGGTTGCGCGTGTGAGCCCCCTCCGTCTCGGCGCGAAGACGCGCCGATCCACCTCCCCCACTTCTTCGAAGTGAGGGAGGCAAGACCACGGTGCTTTGCCTCCACCTGTCGATGACTGGGGGAGGTGGCTTGCGGCGTAGCCGCAAGACGGAGGGGGCATTGGGCGTGGTGTCGCTTGAGGGTCTCGGCGCGCTTCTGCGCGAGGCGCTCGTAATCCTCGAAGCGGAGAATGAGCCTGCGGAAGCTGGTCCAACAATCCTGTGGCGTGCGGCCTGAGCGGCTGGCTGTGCGGTTCGCCTTGAAGTCTCGCGCTCGGGATCGGATGCCGATGATCTCGCAGGCTCGGAGATAGATCAGGAGATCGAGCTTGGCGTGGGCGTCGGCGAGGCCGGCGGTGACGATGGCGCAGTAGTCTGGGTCCTCGTCCATCATGCGCAGTGTTTCGTCGTCTTCGAAGAGACGGAAGCCTGCGGCGATGATGTCGACGAGATTCGCCTCCGCCGCCAGGACGGGGCGGAGGCGCCAGAG
>JAUYSA010000096.1 GCA_030696545.1 Hyphomonadaceae bacterium | reverse complement strand
ACGTTGAAGAGATGCTCGCGCATCGTGGCATCGACGTTAGCTACGAGACCATCCGCGCCTGGACAGTGAAGTTCGGCCCGAAGATCGCCGCAAATCTTCGCCGTCGCAAGCTTCCGCCATCGCCCCGTTGGCATCTCGATGAGATGGTCTCGACGATCGCTGGCGAGCGCGTGTGGATCTGGCGTGCAGTCGATGACGAAGGGGAGGTGATGGACATGATCGTGCAGAAGCGACGCGATGTTGGAGCAGCACTTCGACTGATGCGACGGCTGTTGAAGAACCAGCAGGTTGAGCCGGAGATCATCGTGACTGATGGTTTGCGTTCGTACGGCGCTGCGCTTCAGCGCTTAGGCCTCGGCGACCGACACCGGCCTGGGCGATTGCGCGACAACAACCGTGCGGAGAATTCGCACCTGAGCATCCGAAGGCGTGAGCGGAAAATGCCGGGCTTCAAGAGCAGGCCTTCTGCGCAGCGCTTCCTCGAGACCCATGCTGCTGTCTACAACACGTTCAACACCCAGCGTCATCTGCTGAGCCGCGGAGCAATGCGCGTCCTGCGCGCACGCTCGGAATCTGTCTGGAGCAGGGTAGTGGCGTAAGCGCCGGGGGCTTACCAAAAGCCCCGCAAAACCTTGCTCAGTTTACTTGATAAGTCTGGCCACGAAAGATCCGGGAAGCAACCCCGCCGACCCGGCAGCTGGTTGTGGAGTTCCTGGTCTCACTCCGGTCAATCGCGGTGTTTTCGACCGTGGTTTGATAATGTTCGGGCTGGAGAGAGCGGGACTGCTGCCGGGCCTTGCAACAGCCGCAGGCTGGGGTGCGTGGTGGTTTGCCGCCAGCCTCGTCCTGATGACCGTCGCGCACGACGCCTATTTCTATTGGACCCATCGGCTCATCCATGATCGGCGACTCTTCCGGCGATTTCATCGCCGCCACCATCGCAGCAACGATCCCTCGCCGTTCACCGCCTACAGCTTCGACCTGAGCGAAGCTGCCGCGAACGCGCTCTTCGTCCCTCTCTGGATGATTATCGTCCCAACTGCGTGGCAGGTGCTGGGATTGTTCATCCTCCACCAGATCGCCCGCAACACGATTGAACATTGCGGCTACGAGATCATGCCGGCGCGTCGCAACGGGAGGCCGTTGATCGACTGGATCACGACGCCGACGCATCACGACATCCATCACGCTGAAGCCGGGTGGAACTATGGCCTCTACTTTACATGGTGGGATCGCCTGATGGGCACCGAGCATCCCAAGTATCATGCTCGTTACGCGGCGGCTGCCAGGCCATCCACACCACCCGCGCCTGCTGCCTTGAAGGCGGCGGCGATGGTCGTAGAGTGACGGTATGTCTCGCTAAGGTATTTCTCCTAAGACCAGAGTCAGGTTCCCGGAGGGCGAGAAGTCCCCATTTGTGAGAACTATGAACCGACGAGTCGCCTCAATGCGGCTCTTCATAGACTGGCAATGCCCAATGCAGTACCTTGCTGCCATGCGTCTGCTTCGCAAAATACTTGCGATCGCTCTTGTCTCGCTTGTCGCCGGGTCTGGCGCAGCGACTGCGGGGCCAGTGCATTTTCATGAAATGGATGCCACCGAGTCTCTGCACGAACATCTTGTGATGTTCACCGGGCACGAGGCTGAAGGCCACGGCCACCACGAAGCGGACGCCACCGCCGAAACCTCACAGGCTGACTATCAGCGCGATACCGACAATGCTCCGGGCAGCGAAAACCCCGACATCGACCCGGTCTTCCATGTTCACGGATGCTCTCACGCTGCGATCGTCGTCCAGGCCGAGTTCGTCGGACGAGCCGAAAAGGTTGTCCTTGCTGTCTGGTCCGAGATGAACACGTCTGTTCGTTCGCTGGGTCATTCGCCCCCTCGCAAGCCCCCTCGTCCTTTCCTCTGATCCGAAGTTTGCGCTCGCCTTTGCGGTGAGCTCGTAAGTCTTTGCGACAGAGGAGCTATCCTTGTCACTTCTCTATTGGGCGACCCGTTTCGCGGTTGCCAGTCTCGCCGTCGCGCTGACGGTCGGGACAGCTGCGGCGCAGGCAGCCGATGCGCCGCCATTGCGACTTGAAGATGCGTTTGCGCGAGCGCTGGAAGATGCGCCCGCGCTGGAGGCGTCGGTACTGGCGCAGCGGGCTGCGGAGGCCGGCGTTCGCCAGGCCGACCGTGCGGTCAATCCGACGATTGAACTGGGCGCCGAGAATTTCGGCGGTTGGAGCAGCTTTCAATGGATCGGACGCGCCGAAACAACGCTATCGCTTAGCCAGTCGCTTGAAATGGGCGGTGATCGGGAAGCGCGGAAACAGCTGGCGGGAGCCCAGGTCAGTGCGGCCAAGCTCGATGGCGCGCTCAGACGGCAGGATTTGCTATTCGAGGTTGAGACAGCCTATGTCGCCGCTCAGGTCAGTGCGGCCAACCTCGCCGTCGCCAATGACCGGTTTGCCGTCGCCCAGGAAATCGTGGCCACCGTCGACCGGCGCGTTCAGGCGGCGCGTGACCCTCTGATGGCGGCCTCGCGGTCACAGGCCCTTCTGGCCGACGCGGAGATCGCGGTTACCGGCGCTCGCCTGGCTGCAGATGCGGCGCGCCACCAGCTGGCAAGCTACTGGGGAGGCGACGCCGCCTTCACTGTCGACCTGTCAGGCTTTGCCAAGCCAGCGCCCGCTGCAGGCGACACGACCAGCATCGTCGGCAGTCCAGCGATCGCCCGGCTGCAAGTGGAAGAGGAGCGAGCCACGGCAAATCTGGCTGTCGAGCGCGCCAGGGCGCAGCCCGACCCGACAGTGTCCGCAGGCGTTCGCTACTTCAACGAGTTTGATGAGGCGGCGTTCGTTGTTGGCGTCACCATCCCGCTAACCTGGTGGGATGACAACTCTGGCGCTGTCGATCGTGCGGCAGCCGAACGGTCGAAGGTACGTCTTGAAGCTGAGGCCTTCCGGCGCAACGTGGAGCGGGAGGCCGCATCCGCGTCCGCGCAGATGAGTATCGCGCGCGCCGAAGTCGAGGCGATTGATGCGCGACTGCTGCCTGCCGCCGAACAGGCGCTTCAGCAGTCGAGAGAAGGTTACGCCGCTGGCGCCTTCTCATACCTTGATGTCCTCGATGCGCAGCGCGTGCTGGTCGAAGCGAGGCTTCAGCGCAATTCCGCTCTTGGTTCCTATCATCGCGCCCGAGCGGCGCTTGCTCGCCTGACAGGCGCTTATGCCGGCGTCGAACCGGCTCGGGAGATATCTCGATGAACGTTCAACTTATCAAACGCAGCTTCATGGCGCTTGCTCTTGCGGCGATGCTCTCTGCCTGTGGTGAACCGGCGGCGCCTGCGGACGAGCATGGCGAGGAAGCCGGCGCCGAGGAGTTCGAGCGCGGACCGCACCGTGGGCGCATGCTCCGCGACGGCGATTTTGCCGTCGAGATAACAATCTTCGAAGATGGGGTGGAGCCGCAGTTCCGTGTCTTCCCCTACCTCAACGACAAACCGATTTCGCCCGACGACGTGAAGCTCGCGATGCGGCTTGGCCGATTGGGTGGGCGCGTCGATGCATTTACCTTCACGCCCACAAGCGACTATCTGCTTGGCGGTGGGGTCGTGCATGAACCGCACTCCTTCGACGTGAGTGTTTCAGCTGCTCATGGGGGACAAACGCACCAATGGACCTATGCGTCCTATGAGGGGCGCACAACTTTTGAACGCGAACAGGCTGATGCTGCTGGTGTAAAGGTCGAAGCAGCCGGGCCGGCCGAGATTGCGGAAACAATCTCAATGTCTGGACGCGTCGAACTCCAGCCCCAAGGGCGGGCCGAAGTGCGAGCCTGGTATCCCGGACGCATCGTCACGATGACAAAGTCCATTGGCGAACGTGTTCGCAAGGGAGAGACCATCGCTTCGGTAACGTCGGCTGAAAGCCTGCAGACATATGCGATCCCGGCGCCGATCTCCGGTGTCATCATGGAACGCAACTCCAACGTGGGCGATGTGGCCGGGGAGGCCGCGATCTACGTGATCGCCGACACCACCAAGCTGCACGCCGAGTTTTTTGTTTATCCGCGCGATGCCGAGCGGCTACGGGCGGGGCAGGCGATCACCGTGCGCAACCTGTCAGGCGCCACGAGCGCGAAGCTGACAATCGAGACGGTGCTGCCGACCGCCGACATGCTAACGCAGACCGTGATTGCGCACGTCGAGCTGCCAAATGCTGACGGCGAGACGTGGCGACCGGGGCAGGCGGTCGAAGGCGAAGCTGTGGTAGGCGCGCATTCGACGCCGCTGGCTGTTCGCACGCAGGCGTTGCAGCGGTTCCGTGACTTCACAGTCGTTTTTGCGCGCATCGACGATACTTATGAAGTGCGGATGCTGGAGCTGGGCCGTCGCTCGCCCGAATGGACCGAAGTTCTCGGCGGTCTTGAGCCGGGCGAAGCCTACGTATCTGAAAACGCCTATCTCATCCGCGCGGACATCGAAAAGTCCGGCGCTTCCCACGATCATTGAGGGCAGGCGCCATGCTTGATGCAATCATCCGGTTTTCGATCCGCCAGCGATGGGCGGTGCTGGCGGCAACGCTGGCGGTAGCTATGCTTGGCGTGTGGAGTTTCCAGCGCCTGCTGATCGACGCAACGCCAGACATCACCAATGTTCAGGTTCAGATCAACACCGAGGCGGAAGGCTATTCGCCGCTGGAGGCCGAGCAGCGCATCACTTTCCCGGTCGAGACGGCGATCGCCGGTATTCCAGGGCTCGATTATACACGCTCGATCTCGCGCTACGGCCTCTCGCAGGTGACCGTCGTTTTCAAGGACGGGACAGATATCTATTTTGCACGCCAGCTCGTGAATGAGCGCTTGCAGGCCGCGCGCAGCACACTGCCAGACGGTATCGAGCCAACGATGGGGCCCATCGCGACCGGGCTCGGCGAAATCTTCATGTACACGATCGAGCCCGAGGGCGATGCGCGGAGGCCTGACGGGGAAGAGTGGACACCGGAAGACCTGCGTACTTTGCAGGACTGGGTGATCCGTCCGCAGATTCTGGGCACACAGGGCGTCACCGAGGTCAACACCATCGGCGGCTATGTCCGTCAGTATCATGTGACACCCTGGCCGGACCGCCTCAGCGCGGCGGGGCTGTCGATGGATGACGTTATCCTCGCGCTGGAGGCCAACAACGCAAATCGCGGTGCGGGCTATGTCGAGCGTTATGGCGAACAGCTGCTCTTGAGATCGGAAGGTCAGGCGACCAGCATCGCCGACCTGCAGGCCATCATCGTGGCGAACCGGGGCGGTGTTCCCGTGCGCGTCGCAGATGTCGCTGATGTGTCGCTGGGCGAGGAACTACGAACAGGCGCTGCGACCGAAAATGGTCAGCAGATCGTGCTGGCGACGGTTCTGATGCTCATGGGCGAGAACAGCCGCACCGTAGCGCAGGCTGTTGCAGACAAGCTGGAAGTTGCAGCCAAGGCGCTTCCTGCCGGCGTCGTTGCCAAGCCGATCTACGACCGCACGGCGCTTGTTGATCGCACGATCGAAACCGTCGAGACCAACCTGCTGGAAGGCGCCCTCCTGGTGATCGTCGTATTGTTCCTTTTGCTCGGCAACATACGTGCGGCGATCATCACGGCTGCGGTCATCCCGCTATCAATGATGCTGACCATTACAGGGATGGTGCAGAACAAGGTGTCAGGCAACCTCATGAGTCTGGGCGCGCTCGACTTCGGCCTGATCGTCGATGGCGCCGTCATCATCGTCGAAAACTGCCTGCGCCGGTTCGGGCAAGAACAGCACGGACTTGGCCGCCTGCTGACCCGCAATGAGCGCTTCGCGCTGGCTGAAGCCGCCACCGTGGAGGTGATCAAGCCATCGATCTTCGGCGTGCTCATCATCACGCTGGTCTATGTGCCGATCTTCGCGCTTACCGGCGTCGAGGGAAAGATGTTCCATCCTATGGCGTTCACGGTCGTGTTCGCTCTCACGGCTGCGATGATCCTGTCGCTCACCTTCGTTCCTGCCGCCGTCGCACTGTTCGTGACAGGCAAGGTGGAGGAAAAGGAAAGCTTCATGATGCGCGGCGCTCGCGCGATCTATCAACCTGCTCTTGACTGGGCGCTGCGCCTTCGTTGGGCAATCGTGGCGGGAGCGGTCGGTCTTGTTGCCATTTCGGGATTTGCGGCGTCCCGCATGGGATCGGAGTTCATCCCGAACCTCGATGAAGGCGACATCGCGCTGCATGCTTTGCGCATACCGGGCACCAGCCTCACGCAGGCGATCGGCATGCAGCAGACGCTTGAGGCGGCGATTGCGAAGCTTCCCGAAGTAGAGCGCGTGGTGGGCAAGATTGGCACTGCGGACATCGCAACCGATCCCATGCCCCCGAGCGTGGCCGACACCTACGTGCTGCTCAAGGACCGCAAGGACTGGCCCGATCCCCGTAAACCGCGCGATCAACTCGTTGCAGAGCTTGAGGCGGTAGTCAGCCGCATCCCGGGCAACAACTATGAGTTCACTCAGCCGATCCAGATGCGGTTCAATGAGCTGATCTCAGGCGTTCGTTCT
>JAUYSA010000057.1 GCA_030696545.1 Hyphomonadaceae bacterium | reverse complement strand
GCGTGGTGGCGCCGACCAGCGTGAAGGGCGGCAGGTCGATCTTGACCGAGCGCGCCGATGGGCCCTCGCCGATGATGAGATCGAGCGCGTGATCTTCCATCGCGGGATAGAGAATCTCTTCGACATGCGCCGGCAGGCGGTGGATCTCGTCGATGAAGAGAACGTCGCGTGGCTCAAGATTCGTAAGCAGAGCCGCGAGGTCGCCGGCCTTGGCGATGACGGGACCGGATGTGGCCCGGAAGCCTACGCCCATCTCGCGCGAGAGAATCTGCGCCAGCGTTGTCTTGCCGAGGCCGGGTGGGCCAGACAGCAGTACGTGATCCAGGGCATCGCCGCGCTTGCGGGCGGCGGCGACGAAAATACGGAGGTTGGTCTTGGCGGCCTGCTGGCCGGTGAAATCGTCGAACGCCGTCGGGCGCAGCGCGCGGTCGAGCGTTTCGCCGGGCTGGCGTTCGGGATCGGTTATGTCGCCGTCTCTGGCCATGGCTGACTTGTGCCCCAGTTCGCTGCCCAAGGGAACACTTGAGGAACGAAGGAGGCGTTAAGGCGCAGGGTTTCGGTGAACGCCGCTGCTATGTTTTCGGGCGAGACGCACGGTCAGCGAAAACTGCGCGGACCTTCATGCCGAGGATGATCGAAGCCAGCACGACAGTGACAGCGTTGGCGATGATGATCGACCACTGCATCGTCATCACGCCGTAGATGCCCCAGAGCGTGACCCCCGCGGTGAACATCGAATACATGATCAGCGAGATCGCCCCGGTTTCGCGGGTGCGAAGAACCTTGGCGGCCTGCGGCAGGAATGAGGCCGTGGTGAGGAAGGCTGCGAGGCTTCCAACTATTTCCGCCAGCGGCATCGAAATTGTCCCCGGTTAGGCCCCGACCTTCGGCGTGCTCAGGCGTTCTGTCACTATCGCGTCGCCGAACCGGATCGGGCTATACCATGGCTTATGGACACAGCGACCCTTTCCCTGAACGCGACACGATGCCCGACGTGAAGGCGAAAAAGCCTGAAGCGGAGGATCTGGGGTGGGTGCGCCTGATCCGCATGAGGCGGCTGGCCAACGGGCTGCTTGTGGTGATCATGGCCGTGTTCGTGTTCTCCCACATATGGGAGCCGCCGGGGCAGGAATGGGACATGCACTGGCGCTTCGTTCGCGCGTTCGCGGAAGCGGCGATGGTGGGCGGGCTGGCGGACTGGTTCGCCGTGACAGCGATCTTCCGGCGACCTCTGGGTCTGCCGATCCCGCATACGGCGGTGATCCCCAACAACCAGGATCGGATTGCCGACGCGGTGGGACGGTTCATCGCCGACAACTTCCTCAAGGGCGAACTCGTCGCAGAGCGGGTGAAGGACAAGGATCTTTCGGAGACGCTGGCGAAGTGGCTGGCGGACCCCGCACAATCCGGCGCGCTGGCGGGCGGGCTAGTTCAGGCCGTGCCTGCCCTGCTTGATGCGCTGGATGATGAGACAGTCGCGACCTTCCTGCGACAGCAAGCGGCGGAAGCCGCCGAAGGCGCAAGCGTGGCGCCGGCATTTGGATCCGTGCTTGAAGCGCTGGCCGAACAGGGACGGCATCAGCACCTTCTCGATGCCTTGCTGAAGCAGGGCTATCACCTGATGGAACAGAACAAGGATCTCGTCCGCGAGAAGATCAGGGATCGTTCGGGATGGCTGATGCGCTTCGTCAGCGCCGACCGGAAAGTTGCGGACACCGTGATCAACGCCGTGAACGACCTGCTTTACGACGTGGCATCCGACTCGCGGCATCCCCTGCGCGCGCAGTTGAACGACATGGTGATGAAGTTCGCGGACGATCTGCGCGATGATCCTGTCCTGCAGGCGCGCATCGGCGGATGGATCAAGGAAGCAGCCGCTCACCCAACGGTGGGGCAAGCCGTCGAAGCAGGCTGGAGCGAGTTCAAGTCAGCGCTGCGGCGCGACTGCGCGGCGCCGGACGGACGGCTGAAGGCGTGGCTTGAAGGCGCGCTGATCAATGTGGGCGAAGGCCTGTTGCGCGAGCCCGGCGTGCGGGCGGCGTTGAATGCGCGCCTTCGCTCGCTGCTGGTGGAACTGGCGGATCGGCATGGCGAAGATGTCGCCAAGCTGGTCTCAGAAACGATCCGGCGCTGGGATTCGCAAACGATTGTCGAGAAGCTCGAATCCAATGTCGGGCGCGATCTTCAGTACATCCGGCTCAATGGCACGGTGATCGGCGGGCTGGTCGGGCTGGTGCTGCACGCAGGCGCCGAAATTCTCTAGTTCGCCGGGGCGAGCGCTTTCAACGCGGCGCGAATGAGCGCGGCTTCCTTGGCGTCGTCCCCTGCATCACGCGCGGCCTGCGCCACTGCGCGAGAAGCGTCGGAGGAATTGTAACCGAGATTGACCAGCGCGGAGATCGCAGCGGCGCGCGCGCCGGTTGCGACAGGCGTGGGCGTCGTGGATGTTGCAGCAAAGCTGGAAGCGAACAGGCCCATTGGCGGCGGCTTACCCTTGAACTCTGTGACGATGCGCTCGGCCAGTTTCTTGCCGACGCCGTTGGCGCGCGAGATGGCCGTGGTGTCAGCCAGAGCGATAGCGTCCATCAGCTGTGGCAGGGTGAGCGTATCGAGAATGGCGAGGGCGATCCGGGCGCCGACGCCGGGGGCATCCTGCAGGCGCGCGAACCAGGCGCGTTCCTCGCCGGAGACGAATGCGAAAAGACGGATTGCACTTTCCGACATCTGGGTTTCGACGAAGAGTTCCGCCGCTTCACCGACGGTGAGTTTCTGCAGCGTGCGCGAGCCCGCGTGAACGAGATAGCCGACGCCTGAAACGTCGATCAGCGCCTGCCCTTCTCCGGTGGCGGCGATAACACCCTTGAGACGGCCGATCATGCCTTGAGCCTTTGATGGGCGATGGGACGATGGTGTGCACCGCAAATGGCGACTGCGAGCGCATCCGCCGCGTCAGCCGTGACCTCGCCTGCTTTCGGTAGCAGGCGGCGAACCATGAAGGCCACCTGCGTCTTGTCAGCAGCGCCCGTGCCGACAACGGACTGTTTCACTTTGGTCGCCGCGAACTCCGCTACCTTCAGCCCTGCGCCAGCAAGGGTCGCCATGGCGGCGCCACGCGCCTGACCCAGCAGCAGGGTCGAGCGCGGGTTGATGTTGACGAAGGTTTCTTCGACAGCCGCTTCGTTCGGCGCATGCGCCTCGACAACGGCGCGGAGCTTCTCGCAGAGTTCGGCCAGCCGGTCAGCCATATCAGCCGTTGTATCGGGCTTGATGACGCCGTGTGCGATCCAGGTAAGGCGCGGGCCGTCCATGGCGATAACGCCCCAGCCGGTGTGGCGCAGGCCCGGATCGACGCCAAGAATTCGAATCATCTGGTCCATTCCATATACGTATGGCGCCGCACGAACGAATTGAGAACACGTCAGGAGTTAACAAGGCGGAAACCAAGCCAGCACAGGCTTCCGCGTCATGACAATTTCCCGCCTCGATATCACCCGCCGGACTGCCCTGCGCTTGGGAGCGCTGAGCGTAGGCGGGCTTGCAATGACACCCGCGGCTTGGGGCCAGACGGGCGTGCAGTGGCCGTTGCGGTTGGCTTATGCCCGCATCAGCCCGAGCGGCTTCGTGCATATTCGCGGCGACGAACAATCGGCGTGGCGGGCGATGCAGATGCGGCTGGGCGGACTGATCGATGCGATCCAGCCTATCCAGCCTTCGGACATGCTGGGCAGCGGCACGCCGGAGGTCAAAGGCGGAGCCAACTGCGCGATGGTCGCGCGGCAGATGGCGGCGCGAGCGGGCTTCAACTACGTGATCCTGTACGCCACGCAGGACGGGCAACGCAGATACGAGTCAGACAACTGGTTCTCCGAACTGTTCGCCAATCTGCAGGCTGATCTCGACAAGGACGACCGCGCGAACGGCGAGGCGCATCTGCTGGACGTTTCAGGCGGCATGCCGCTGGCCACGGTGACGGCTGATGCGAAGGCGCGTGATCCGCTGAACCTGTTCGATGGCGGGCGCAATCCGGAGCGCGAGACGCTGATGGGGCTTACCCAGGGCATCGAGCTCCGGCTGCAGGACATGGCGCGGCTTGCCTATGACGCGCAGCGATCAATCGCGGATTAGGCGACGGCCCGTTTCAGGCCTCACCGATTATCTCGCGGAGAAAAGCGACGTAGTCCTCGAAAGCGCGCCGCCCTGCTCGCGTGAGTTTCGCGCGGGTGCGGGGGCGGTTGTGATGGAAGTCTTTCTGCACTTCGATGTATCCGGCCTGTTCCAGCGAACTGATATGCGCGCCGAGATTGCCCTCAGTAGCGCCGGAGAGCGCTTTCAGGCGCACGAATTCGAGCAAATCTCGTTCGGGCAACGCCTTCAGGGCCGACATGATCTTGAGACGCACGGGTTGGTGAATGATCGGATCGGGCTGGTCAGTCATGATCCGGCGTTCCGCATCCAGAGGCCGCCCACGATCAGGCCGCCGCCGCCGACGGCCGCCATCCAGTAGCGGAAGTATTCCGGCATCACGAAATAGCCGAGCGTGGTCAGTCCGATCAGGGCAAGGCCGAGCGGCATCATGCGCCAGGCTTTGGTCCAGATGCCGACGAAGGCGTAATAGACGCCCACGGCCAGCGGAAGGAGCGCACTCATCTGATTGTAGTCGAGCGGCGACATCACCGCGACCAGCGCGGTGTTGAAGATTCCGATGACGGCGAACGATGCGCCATAACGCCATCCGAATTCCGCTGTGCGCGCGCCCTGCTCGCGACGGGCCAGAAGAATGCTGCCGACGATGCCGACAACGATAAGCGGCATCCAGACGATCGAGATTTCCTGGATCGCTGCGGTGACGGTGTAGCCGATCACCCAGATCACGCCCCACATGATGAGATAGGGCGCAGACACGCGATGATACTGGGAGGCCGCGGCGCGGTTTTCCGTCTTCTCTATGTCGTTGAGCGCAATTTGCGCTTCAGCTTGGGTCAGTGACATTTGGCGGCCTCCTCAGCCTCAGAGCACTCTATTCAACAGAGTATTCTGAGTCAACACTTTCCGTTTTTGTGCTTTTGACGTGTGAGGAACGCTCCAAGCGAGGTGATGGCGGGAAAATGTACGTCACAGCCGCGTTTGCGGTTGAACCGCAAGTTGCGCCGGTCAATGCGGGCGAAAATTTGGAAAGGAGATTTCAGGTTCCGGCCAAACAGGTCAGGCGCAGAGTTCGAGAATTTCTACGATGTCATCTGCGCTTCTGATGGGGCGTGGGTTCGTGCGGATTGAGCGGTCGTGCATCGTGTGCTCGGCAATGGCGCGGAAGTGCGAGGCGCCGAGCAGGAGTTCGGACAGGCGCCATGGCAGGCCGAGAGTCTTGACCAGATCGCGCACCACATCGGCCGCCGGAAGCGCGCGCTTGCCCATGAGGCGTGAGACGAGCGTCTGGCGGTCGATGCTGTAGTCGCGGTTCCAGCTGAGCGTTGCGTGCAGCGTGATGCACGATGTGATGCCGTGCGGCACGCCGTAGGAGCCGCCGAGGGTGTGGCCGATGGCGTGGCTCGCGCCCATTCCCCTGCCCGTTGCGGCGCCGGAGATGGCGAGCCACATGCCGTGCTGGCAGTTGGCGCGAGCTTCGAGGTCGGCAGGGTCTTCGTGAGTCGCGGCCAGCCCCTTGGCAAGAAGGCGCAGCCCTTCGGCCGCGACCGCATCACCCATCGGGACGCGCTCGAGATTGCAGAGTTGCTCGACCGCGTGGTCGATGGCTTTCATGCCGGTGGAGGACCAGAGCCGCTGGGGCGTATTCAGCGTGACGGCGGGATCGAGTATGACGGCGCGGGGCGCGAAATCGGGATGGGTGAAGCTTTCCTTGATCCGCTTCCCGCCATCCGTGACGCCCGCGAATGGTGTGAATTCGGCGGCGGAAAGCGTGGTGGGGATAGCGATCATGCGGACGCCAGCCGGGATCAGCGAGGCGTCCTTGCGATCATCGCCACGGCCCATGCGATAAGGCGAGAGCTGCTCGGTTTCAGTGAAGTTGGCCCAGAGGCAGAGCTGCATCAGCTTGGTAGCATCGATGACCGAGCCACCGCCTAGAGCGATCAGGAGATCGGCCTTCGCTTCGCGCGCGGCTGCGGCGCCGGCGATCACGTCGCTGCGGGGCGAATGCGATGCGATAGCGTCGAAGCTGCCGACGCAGAGGGGTCCAAGGTTGGCTGCGAGTTTTGCGGCGAGCGTGCCGCCGAGCGACTGCGTTGTCAGGATGAAGAGACGCGAGGCGTTGTAGCGCTTTGCGAGTTCGATCACGGCTTCATGCGCGGGGCGGCCATAGATGACCGCGTCCTGTCGTGGGAAGCGATAAGCGCCGTGGATCATTTGCGGCCCACTTTCAGCGTGTACTTCTTTTTACGCTTTTGCGGCGGGCCGTGGAACCAGTCGATGACGTAGTCGAAGGCGTCTTCGTCATCGACGCCCTCTTCCGTGCGGGTCTTGCCCCGGCAGGAAAAGCCAGCGGTGTGGACCGCATTGTGGTCGCCGCTGATGAGGTGATGCCAGGGGTGGAGATCCTTGCCTTCATGCACCAGACGATAGGCGCACGATTGTGGCAGCCAATCGACGGTGGAGACGATCTCAGGCGTGAGCTTCACGCAGACGGGGACGTATGTCTTGCGGTTGGGATAGTCGGAACACTGGCAGGAGTTTCCGTCCAGCAGCTTGCAATGCAGGCCGGTGAAAAAGAGCTTTCCCGAATCCTCGTCTTCCAGTTTGACGAGGCAGCATTTGGCGCAGCCATCGCACAGCGACTCCCATTCCTCGGGGGTCATTTCCTGCAGCTTCTTGGTTTTCCAGAAGGGCTCGGCGGGCATGGGATGGGGTTAGCCGAGGCGCGTGCGGAGGGCAATCGGCGCCGGCTGACGGCCGTACAAGCGTTCGTGTTCGCGCAGGTGGCATGTTGAAGGCATGAATTCGCGTGGCGAAGTGTGCTGGGCGTGGCGAGTCCGCCTTTCGACGAGGAACTCATTTGGCGTAATCGGGCAATTGACCCCTCCTATGCACCTCGTGAAAAAATCACCGCAAAGGCGCAACGCGCCCACAGCATATGACCAGACCAAATGGCCGCGCGGGTCACCGACCCAATTACCCTGTGCAATTGGGGGAAACCCTGAACGATTGCGATGCCTCAAGTTTGCTCGGTTCCAAAGCCGCAATCAGGCGGCTTCAGGAGCAACCAATGCCCGCAAGGAAGACCCAAAGAAGAGCCCGTCGGCGCCACGTCATACAAAAACACTGGCCGCTCCACACACCGTCCGAGGCGCAGGGCGAAGCAGCCCATGTTGTGATGCGAGCACTTCTAAAACGGATACCTCTGAGCATGTGCAAGAGCATCATGATCGAGTGTTACGCAGAGGCAGATAACACAGGGGTCGACGCCGTGACGGAAGAGATCGAGAGCCTCTTTTGGGGAATTGATTTCAAGAACAACCCTAGGTAGTGTTTGTAAGTTGGTCCGCCCCCAACCCAGGGCCAGCAGCGGAAGGGCGCTCCTAGCGGGGCGCCCTTTTGCACAAACAGGCGCGCTTTTTCTCTCCGAACGCATCGTGCAGGTTCTCGCCGCTATTCGCCGGATGTCTTTGGCGCCATGCCAGCGATGGAGATCGTCCCGCGGCAAAGGATAGTCCGTACTGTTTAAAACGGGTCCTTGAGGATGTCCTGCCATTCGGGGTGCTTGCGGAGCGTGGCGTTGGTGAAGGGGCAGAGGGGGATGACCTTCAGGCCGCGGGCACGGACGTCCATGACCATGTATTCGACCAGCGCCTTGCCCACGCCCAGGCCGCCGAGTTCATTGGGGACGCCGGTGTGATCGATGATGAGAATCTTTTCGCCAGCTTTCGAGAAGGTCATCTCGGCTTCGGGCTTGCCTTCGACATGGGCGACGTAGCGGCCGCCCGTCGGCTTGTCCTCGCGGGTTATGCTGACCTTGACCTTCGGAACTTCAACCACGCGCGATCTCCTTTGTGAGAGACCGGAAGGTAGGTGCGGCGGCGGCTCAGGAGAAGAGCGAATCCACGTCGGCCTGCGTGTCCGCCACGCGCGGCTCGCCGCCGCTGATGACGCCGCCGAGGCGGGCGATGGCGGCGAAAATTTCGGGGGCGCGGGAGGCCAGCTGGGCAGAGCCTTCGGGCGCGGCTTCCATCAGATCCTGCACCTCGATGATGGCGAGTTCGACTTGTCGGCGGGCCGAGAAGAAACGCTCCTTCACGGCATGCGGCACGCTTTCATAGGCGGCGACGGCAAGGTCGCGGTCGCGGAAGGCAGTCATGCGGAAATGCGTAGCGTAGCCGACAGGGCGCCATTCGAGTACGGGCTCGCGCATTTCGGGCATGTCGCCGAGCGTGGCGATCATCATCGCTATCTCGTTGTAATGATTGAGATAGTCGGTCGCCAATCCGGTGTGAGGATTGATGTTGGCGGCTTTCAGCACGTCGGGATCAGACAGGGGCGCGGGGCGCATGGATGGCTCACAACAGAGAAAGCTGCCGGAGGGTGCGCCGGGAGGATTTACGGGCGCTTAATCAGACGTCTAAGGATGTGGGATGCGTGACCGTGTGTTCTTCGCCCTCGCCTTCATTCTGGCCAGCGCCTTCATCCTGATGGCGCTGAACCCGTTCTCAGAGCGCGTGCCCACCGGGCCGGTGAGCGCGGGCGCTGGCAACGCCGAGGACGTGACCGTGAAGGACGCGGAGCTGCACCGCTTCCAGCCGGGCAATTTTGACAGCATCAGCTTCGTGGCGGCATCGGGCGAGACGCCGGCGGCGATGCGCATTACGCGGCAGGCGACCGAAGAATATCAGGACCCGCGATCAGGGCCGCACCTGGTGCTTGCGGAAGATATCGAATTCGCGATGGAGAATCGCCAGATACAGGTGGATGTCGAGGCGCGGGCGGCGGGCGAGTTTGCGGCGTCACAGTTCGAGGCGAACTATTTCGCAAAGACGGAACAGGAGACGGGCTGGAAGCCGTTCGACCTGACTACTGAATTCCAGACATACCGCTTCACGTTTGATGCGCCGCCGCGCGGCGAGACGATCGGGTATGATTACATCGGTATTCGCCCGATTGCGCCTGACAAACATCGCACGATGGAAGTACGCTCGGTTCGCATTCACACGCTGACGGGGAAGAAGTAGGGCGTCGCGCCGTTCTCTCTCACCGCTTTCTGCGCCTAGCCATTGAAGCCGCGGATCGCGTCAATGATCGCGTCCTGATCGGCCGTGCTGAGATAGGGGTGCATGGGCAGGGAGAGAACGCGGTTGCGGATTGATTCCGTGACGGGGAGACCGCCCGGCGCTTTCGGATAGACCGAATAGACATCCTGCATGTGGATCGGGATCGGGTAGTAGATCGCCGTGGGGACGCCCTTGGTCTTGAGGTGCGCAGCGAGCGCATCGCGGTTGTCGTGTTCGATTGTGTATTGCGCCCAGTTCGAGAAGCCGCCGGCGATGACGCGAGGGATGGAGCGGACGTGGGGGGCGAGCGCTTTGTCGTAGCGCTGGGCGATGGCGTCGCGCTTGTGCAGTTCGTCGGGGTAGATTTTCAGTTTCTCGGAGAGGATAGCGGCCTGCATCGCATCGAGGCGCGAGTTCACGCCGATGCGCATGTTCAGATAGCGTGGATCGTTGTCGTACTTCTTCGCGGCCATATCTTCGGCGGACGCCTTGCCGTGGATACGGATCGAGTCGACGAGGCCCGCGAGCGAGTCATCGTTGGTGAGGATTGCGCCGCCATCGCCATAGCAGCCGAGCGGCTTGGCCGGGAAGAATGAGGCGGTGGCGACATCAGCCCAGTCGAGCGGCTGTTTGCCGTTGAGCGTGCAGCCGAAGCCTTGCGCCTGATCAGCGACGAGTTTGAGGTTGTGGCGCTTCGCGATGACGGAAATGGCGGGGTAGTCAGCAGGCTGGCCGAAGAGATCGACGGCGATGATGGCGCGGGGCTTGAGCTTGCCTTCCTTCTTCACCGCTTCGATGGCGGCGTCGAGGCTGGCGGGGTCCATGTTGTAGGTGTCGGGCAGGACATCGACGAAAACTGGGCTGGCGCCGACCAGGGGCACGACTTCTGCGCTGGCGACAAAAGTAAAACTGGGCACGAACACGGCGTCGCCGGGGCCGATGTTCCAGGCGCGCAACGGGATGAGCAGCGCGTCCGTGCCGTTGGCGCAGGCGAGCGCGTGTTTCGCGCCGGCGAAGGCGGCCAGCGATTTCTCGAAGTTCGTGACCTCGGGGCCCATGATGAAACCGCAGGTGGAAACGACGCGCTCGATGGCGGCGTCGATCTGCGGGCGGATGCGGTCGCGCTGGGCGGCGAGGTCGATGAAGTTCATGGGAGCTAACTCACGCTGGTTTACGTGGAGCGTGACATGCCTGTGGCGGGCGTCGCGGGCAAATCACCTTGCGCTGCAAAGTGTAACGTAGCGGGGCTCAGGGCGCGACGGGCGGTCGCAAGCTCCAGTCGATCACGGTGGGTTCGGGCGAGAGGTCGATTATGCCGTAGCCGCCGGTGGGGAGCTTGGCGTCGGGGCGGTGGGCGTTGGCGGCGGCTAGCGCAAAGCGGGCGATGCCGTTGGAGGTGACGATCAGGTGAGAGCCCGGCTGTTCAGCGAGATCGGAAAAGAGCTCCTGCCAGTTGCCGATGATGGCGGCGGGATCGACGCGCCAGCCAGGGGGCGGGATGGAGTCGCGCTCCCATGCTTCGAGCGCTGCCTGGCCGATGCGGGCGATGACGTTTTCCTCGGGGCGATTCTCGTCAGGGCCGTAGTCAATCTCGCGGAGGAAGAGATCGGTGAGGAGTTCGGGGGCGTTGGGTTGGACGGCGAGGACGGCGTTTGCGGTTTGGCGCGTGCGTTTGAGTGGGCCTGAGCGGGCGGTGGCGAAGGTGGTTGAGGCGAAGTGGCTGGCGAGGGTTTGCGCCTGGGCCTGGCCTGAAGTGGATAGCGGCAAGTCCGTGCGGCCGCCGACGCGGGTGACAGTGTCGCCTTTGTCGAAGGTGTTGCCGTGGCGGACTATGTAAAGGATCGCGGTCATGCGGTGTACGGGTCGCCGAGTTCGCGGAGGGCGCGGGTGGCGCGGTCTGCGTCTTCCGGCGTGTCTATGCCGGCGGAGGGAAGCTGCGACGGCGCGACGGCGACGGCAAAGACCGACAGGCCGTTCTCCAGGAAGCGGAGTTGTTCGAGGCCTTCGAGTTCTTCGTAGTGCGACTGTTTCAGCTTCGCGATGCGGTCTAGCGCAGAGCGGGAATAGCCGTAGAGACCGACATGCTGGAGCACCGGGGAGATGTCGCCGGCGGCGCGGAGCTTCTCTTCCTTGCGCATGGCCGGGAGGATGTTCTTCGAGAACCACATGGCGCGGCCGTCGGGAGCGCGAATGCAGGTGGTGCCCGAGAAGGGCGTGGTCTTCTTGTGCTCGCGCAGGGCGTCGACCGCTTTCCAGGTGAGCGGGATGACGGGGGTGACAACATCGCCTTTCGCAGCGTTGTCGATCAGGGCGGCGACGTGTTCGGGCGGGGTGAAGGGGGCGTCGCCCTGCAGGTTGATAATGAAGTCGGCATCGGGAGCCGCGAGATCGGCAGCAGCGCGGCAGCGGTCCGTGCCGGAAGGGAGATCGGGATCGGTCATCACGGCGGCGACGCCGATTTCCCTGGCGTGGGCGGCGATGCGATCATCATCTGTGGCGACGAGAACGCTGGCGCCCGTGGCCTGCCCTGCCAGCTGGGCGGCGCGGACTGTGCGGGCAAGCATGGAGACGCCGTTGATCAGATGCAGCGGCTTGCCGGGGAAGCGCTGGGAGGCGTAGCGCGCCGGAATGACGACGACTGTTTTCATGGTGCGGTCTTCACGCGAGACCCGACTTGAGGAGATCGTGCATGTGGATGATGCCGGCGGGTTTGCCGCTTTCGACGACGAAGATTTGCGTGATCTTGCGCTCGTTCATGGTGCGCAGGACGTCGGCGGCGAGTTGGTCAGGCGCGGCGGTTAGCGGTGTTCGGTTCATCACGTCGTCGATGACGGCGGCAGTCTTGCCCGAGGTAAGATAGCGGCGGAGGTCGCCGTCGGTGACGATGCCGGCGAGTTTGCCATCCGAGGAGGTGACGCCGAGGACGCCGAAGCCCTTGCCAGACATGGACTTCACCGCATCGATGAAGGGCGTGCCGGCAGCGACGAGCGGGAGTTCGCCGGATTTGTGCATGAGGTCGGCGGCGGTACGCAGCATGGCTCCGAGTTTTCCGCCGGGGTGGAAGACCTTGAAGTGATCGGCCTTGAAGCCTTTGCTCTCCAACAGAGCGACCGCGAGCGCATCGCCCATTGCAATCATCAGCGTGGTGGAGGTCGTGGGCGCGTTGGTTTCGGCGCAGGCTTCGGCGGCGTCGGGTACCTGCAGGAGAATGTCTGAGGCGCGGCCGAGTGTGGAGTCGGCTTTCGCTGTCATGCCGATCAGCGGGATGGAGTAGCGTTTGGCGTAGCCTATCATGTCGGCGAGTTCTTTCGTCTCGCCAGACTTGGACAGGGCGAGGACGACATCGTCCTGGGCGATCATGCCGAGATCGCCATGGCTCGCCTCGGTAGCGTGGACGAAATAGGCTTGCGTGCCGGTGGAAGCCATGGTCGCGGCGATCTTGCGGGCGACGTGACCGGACTTGCCGATGCCGGTGCAGATCACCCTGCCCTTGGCGGCAAGAATGGTCTCGACCGCCTTCACAAAGGGGGCGCCGAGGCTGCGGGACATGAGGCCAAGGGCGTCGGCTTCAAGCGCGAGGACGCGGCGTGCCGTTGCGATATGGGGGTGCTCGGACATGGCGCTCCATGTGGACCAGATTTGCGGCATTGTCATCCGGGGATGAGGGCGGCCTGCCCCGGTTCAGGGCGCCTTTACGGGAAGATATCACGGGCTGTTGAGGGGCGCTTGTCGCCGCGCTACAGATGCCGTGGGGCGATGGAGTATTGCGTGCGTGGCTTCCTGATTTTTCTGGGCTTGCTGCTGGTTCTTGGCGGCGGGGCTGTTGCAGGTGCGCAATACGCGAACCTTGACCTTTCAATGCTGGATAGCGTTGCAGGGGCGAAAGAATTCCTGCTCTCGCCAATGGCTCTTTATGCGGGTGGCGGCGCGTCAGGTTTCGGCCTGCTGCTGATCATCATCGCGGCGGCGACCGGGGGAAAGAAGAAGGAGAAGCCAGCGAAGGCGCCAAAGACCACGCCGGCAAAAGCGCAGAAGGCAACTCAGGCGGCCAAGGCAGAGGATGCGCTTTCGCCCGCGCCAGCGGCCCCCAAGGGCCTGGCGCCTGAACCGCCGCGCACAGTTGTGCGGCCTCCTGAAAAGCCACCGGAAGCTCCCGCGCCGCAACCCGCAATGGCCGCGGTCCAAGCGCCGCCATGGGCACAGGGCGGCCCGGCGTCCACGACGAAGCCAACCGCGTCGGGGCAACCACCTGAGGATGCGTACGATCCGCTGATCGCTTCGAGAAACGATCCCCGCCTGTTGAACCGCAAGCGCGTGTCAGACCTGGTGTCGATCAATGACGCGCTGAAATCGTATCACGCCAGGAATGGCGGCTATCCCAAGGCGGAAAGCCTGAGCGGATTTCTGGAGCGTGGAGCAGCTTGGATACCGGGCATCGCGCCGGAATTCCTGCCGGATTTGCCGCGCGATCCAGCGCAGTCGAGCGACAAGGCCGGCCCGCAATACGTCTATGTGTCGGACGGAAAAGACTACAAGCTGCTTGCGCAGGGCGTGTCGCTGATCGGCGGCACGAATGTGGAAGTGCTTGGCGTACGAATTGACCCTACGCGCCAACCGACTGCCGAGAACGCCGCGTTCGGTTTCTGGTCAGCGGGATTTGCGTCGGCTTAGGCCGTCAGGTTTTCGTGTAGTCGCGATACCATTTGACGAAGCGGGGGATGCCCTCCTCCAGGCTTGTCGTGGGCGCATAACCGTGGTCACGGGCGAGCGCATCGATGTTGGCGTAGGTGGCGCGGACATCGCCGGGCTGCATCGGCTCCATGATCTTTTCGGCGCGCTTGCCAACGGCATCCTCGACAATCTCGATGAAGCGGCCGAGTTGGACCGGGCGATTGTTGCCGATGTTGTAGATGCGGTGCGGCGGCAGATTGGCGGTTCGGGGCTGGTCCAGCGCGGTGGACACGACGCCGGCGACGATGTCTTCGATCCAGGTGAAGTCGCGATTCAGCTGGCCATTGTTGAAGACGCGGATGGGGCGGCCTTCGATGATGTCGCGCGTGAAGGTCCAGTACGCCATGTCTGGCCGGCCCCACGGGCCATAGACGGTGAAGAAGCG
>JAUYSA010000041.1 GCA_030696545.1 Hyphomonadaceae bacterium | reverse complement strand
AAAACGCCACGCCTGCCGCGCGAGCTTCAACCATCACTTGAACAACGACCGCCGGCGGCTGCGGCGCGCCAGAGAGTCCCTTGGCCTGCCGATACTGCGCCAGCGTCTCGCTGAAACCGGACGTCCACACCCGATGCGCGGCAGCCGGAACATCTGCTGCCGCCACATTCAGCTCGGTCTCAAACTGCCCCGCATGAGCCGAGTCCGCACCATCTTCCTCGCGCCCAGACGAACGCACCGCGAACGGCCCCGCCCCGAGCCGCAACAACTCCTGCTTAACCTCGTCGCGCACTTCCGCCTTGAGCCCAGCGGCATCAAACGCCTCAGCCGGAATGACGAAAAAGGCCGGCACCAGAAACGTCGCCGCCAGCTTCGCCAACGCCGCGCCTTTGCCACCCGCTAGAGCCGGAGACATCGCGGCTTCACCTGTCAGGACATACTGCGCCATCACGTCAGCCACAGCGCCGCCGCCAGCGGAAGCACCCCCAGCAACAGGTAATTGCACAGCACGAATACGCCGCTCGCCGTTTCGATCGCCTTGGCCGTCTTCGGCGTCGGCGTCCCCGCATAGTCGATTGCGCACCAGGCGGCCCACGCGCTCACCAGCAGCAACACTCCCAAAAACCAGATCCCCGCGCCCGATCGCACATTGATGAACGCAGAAAGCGCGAGCCCTACGAGCACAATTCCCATCACAGCCACGCCGGACGGCCCAGGTTTCCACAGCTTGGAATACGTCTCGACCCCCTCGCGCTCCTGCTCCGGCGCCCAGCACTTGCGCGCGATCTCGATTGCCGAACCATTCACCAGCGACAGCAGCAGGAACGCCCCAAGCGTCAGCCCAAACCCCTCATGCAGCGCATATCCCGCAGGCCACCAGTCGCAAGCTGTCGCATAAAGATCGATCAACGGCATGATCGCCATGTGGCTCACCATGTAGATCAGCGGCCGCGCCTTCAGCCATTCTGGAACGAAGAACTCCTTCGTCATGATGGCCAGCCACCCCCACACCGCCAGCAGCAGGACAATCAGCGTCCAGTCCAGCAGCACGGTCAGACCAACCTGCAACACGGCCACCGCTATAGCGACGCCCCGCAACTCCTTCAGCGTCACCAGTCCGCGAGGCACCGGCCGCTCGGGCCGATACTTCGTGTCGTCCTCATTGTCCTTGTGCTCGTCCGCCACGCGCAGCTGGAAGAAAAACCCGAACAGCACCGACACGGCGACGACAACCGCCAGCCACGAGGGTGCAGCGCCGCGCAACAACGCCGACAGGCACACAGCTGACGCTCCAAACGCCACGATCAGCGCGCCATGCTTGAATACCGGAAAGCGCTCGGCCTGATATTCCCACAGCCGCGCGCCCAACCCTCGCGCACCAGGCCCCCGCGCAGCGCGAGTCTGCGCTTCAGCCTCGCTCACGCCTTGCCTCGCGCGAGATTTTTGTGAGCGCTAGCAAACTCATGCGCGCACAATGCCGCGATGATCGACAGCTCGCCCGCCAGGCACAGCGCAGCGCACACCTCGCCAAACACTCGAGCCTTGCCCGCTCCCTTCAGGCCCATGATGTTGAGCCCCGCGCTCTGCGTCGGCAGGCCCGTGCCGCCCCCAACCGTCCCCGCGATGATGTTCGGCAACGTCACCGACACGAACAACCGATTGCCCTCGCGCAGCTCCATGCGCGTAACACCCACCGCGCTCTCCGCAACGCACGCAGCATCCTGACCCGTCGCCAGATAAAGCGCGGCCAGCCCATTGGCGTAATGCCCCTGCACGCCGATAGACCCAGACATCACACCACCCAGCGCAGACATGCGCCAGTAATCCTCCATCCGCTTCGGCGTCGTATGAAGCTGCTTCGCGATCTCTTCGCCGGGCAGCTCCACAGAAGCCGTCACCTTGCGACCGCGCACGCCGACAAACGACATCGCCGACGCCTTCTTGTCGCCAGAGAAGTTTGCCTCGACGAACCAGTACAGCGGCTTCACCGGAGAATGCTCCAGGATCGCCGCGCACACGCGCTCGGTTGCAATCGTCACCATGTTCTGCCCGGCTGCATCGCCCGTCGTGTAGCTGCACACGAGATAAACGTGATCGCCTTCCACATGCGGCGACAACTCAACCAGCTTCCCATGCCGCGTCGTCTTCTCGGCAGCTTCTTTCAGCATCTCGAAATTCATGCAGACCCAGGCCACAAACAGCCCGGCATCCGTCGTCGAGGCAAACGCAAAGCCCGGCGAGCGATGCACGCCCTCGGCCAACGTCCCCGTCGTAGCCCCGCCCACCGACGAAATCAGCCGCGCCCCACGCCCATAGCTCGCGACCAGCGCCGCTTCGCTCGTCGCAAGCGGCACGTAAAAATCGCCCTTGGCGAAAATCCCGTTGACCCGCAGCGGCCCAATCACCCCGACCGGCAGCCGCAACGTCCCGATGTAATTTTCGACATTATGTTCGTACCGCTCCAGCTGCTCCTGCGCCTTCGCGTCATAGAGCTCGGCCTTGTCGGCTTCCGTCGCGCCGGAGTTCGCCAGGAGCGTCTTCCAGTTCGCCGCCGTGAATGTCGGCTCCAGCCGTTTCGCTGGCCGTATCCACGGTTTCAGCGGAGTCGTCGTATCTGGCCTGCTCTGCTGAGCGATCTCCTCGGTCGATCGCCCGGCCATCATGGCCGCGATCATCCGCTTCGCGGCATCAAATGCGCTGGGCATATGTCCCTCAACCCGCCGTCCCTGCGGCGCGGGGGCATCAATCAGCTGATTTGAGGAAAACTCAAGGCGCGGGCCAGACTACTCTGCCCCAATCCCGTAACCATGACCCGGCGTTGCTCTCGATACAGGTGAGTCGCGCATCAACGCGGCGGCTGGAGCGGGAAAACAAGCAGGCTGGTATCATATCCCATCGCCTTCACCTTCGCGGTGAGCTCCGAAATCACAGCCGCGCCCGGCTGCGGATCGCGTGTGAAGATGTTCACCTCGCCAAAGTCGGGCGTCGTCGTGATGAACCAGCCATAGTCCGGCGCCAGCGCAACAACCCAAGTCTCGCGGCTCACAAACGGAAAGTAGTCCACACGAATCTTGGCGTTTGTTCCAGCATCCAGAATATGGCCGGTGCCCTCGACCACCTTCTCGTTCCCGTCGAGCGTCTTCTCACGACACGAATCCCGTACTCCGACTTCGTCGGCTTTCTCTTTCGGCGTGTAGCGGGTGATCCCGGCCACACAGCCCTCCGTCAGCCAATTCGGGCGGAAAGCGATCTCATGCCAGTCGCCAGTATAGAGCTTCGCCCTATCCACAGACGCTACCGGCGGCGGAGCACCGCCCGGACCCGGTGAGGTGATACAGCCCGTTGTCGCAAGGGCCAGCGAGAGAACGAGAGGTCCGGCAAGGTGTTTCATGCACCTCATACGCGCGGTGAAATGGATTGGAGCACCACCACCGGAATTATTTGGCGAAACGCCCGGCGGCCCTCATATCCGTCTATATGATACGCCCAGAAGACCTGCTCCGCCCAACGCCGCAGGGCCTGTATTGCCCGCCCGGCGACTTCTACATCGACCCCGTACGCGGCGGGGTTGACCGCGCTGTCGTCACGCACGGCCATTCCGACCACGCCCGCGCCGGGCACGGCGCAGTCCTCGCCACGCCCGAAACGATCGAGGCTATGGCCACACGCTACGGCCAGGAGTTTGCCCAATCCCGCCAGTCGGCTGACTACGGTGTCACCACCCGCGTCGGTGATGTCGATGTGCGCCTCTTCCCCGCCGGCCATGTCATCGGCTCGGCGCAGGTCGAGGTGAAATGGAAAGGCCTCACCATGGTCTGCACCGGCGACTACAAGCGCCGCGCCGACCCGACCTGCAAGCGCTTCGAAGTCATCCCCTGTAACGTCTTCATCTCGGAAGCGACCTTCGCCCTCCCTGTCTTCCGCCATCCTGACAGCCCCGGCGAAGTCGCGAAGCTACTCGCCTCCATCCGCGCTTTCCCGGACCGCGCACATCTCGTTGGCGCCTACGCCTTCGGCAAGGCCCAGCGCGTCATCAGGGAGCTGCGCGACGCGGGCTACAACGAAACCATCTATATCCACGGCGCCATGAAGGCCCTGTGCGATATGTACGAACGTCTCGGCATCGACCTCGGCCCACTCGAATCCGCCACGCTCGAGAAAAAACAGAAAAGCGAAAGCGACAAGTTCGCCGGCAAGATCATCATCTGCCCGCCCTCCGCCACCTCCACCCCGTGGGCGCAACGCTTTCCTGACCCTGTGGTCGCCTTCGCCTCAGGCTGGATGAACATCCGTCAGCGCGCCAAGGCGGGCGGCATCGAACTTCCCCTGATCCTTTCCGATCACGCAGACTGGGACGAACTCACCCAGACCGTCCGCGATGTGAACCCGGACGAACTCTGGGTCACGCATGGCCGAGACGACGCCCTCGCCCGCTGGGCCGAACTTGAGGGCCGCAAAGCCCGCCCCCTCCATCTGGTGGGCTATGAGGACGAAGCAGGCGAATAGCCAATTCTCGCGAAACCATCACGCGCCACCCCTTCCCGGCAACGCAATCCCACGGCATTACTGCGGCCATGCCGTACCGCACGCTCAACGCCGATCGTATCGAAGCCACGCTGGAAACGCTCCAGAGGCGTATCGACGAGCGTTTCCCGGCCCGGGGACTGTCCAATCTCTGCAAGGAGCTTCTGGAACTCGCCCGTCAGAATAAAAAGCGCCTGGAAAAGGTCTCGCACCCGAACGTCTGGCTGCGCACCGGCGCTGTCATTGCAATCTCGATCGGCGTCGTAGGCCTTGTCTGGTTCGCGTTGACCCTGCCGAGCCTCAATGTCGAAGGCGAGGTATCCAACATCCTTCAGGGCGTCGATGCCGCGGTGAATACCGTAGCCCTCTCCGGCGCGGCAAGCTGGTTCCTTTTGAATCTCGACTCCCGCTGGCGCCGCCGCGCCGTCCTGCGCGACCTTCACGAGCTTCGTTCAATCGCGCACGTCGTCGATATGCACCAGCTGACGAAAGACCCCACGCAACTCCACAAGGGCTACAACTCGACTGCGTCCTCGCAGGTCCACGACATGACCGAGTTCGAGCTGATGCGCTATCTCGACTACTGCTCGGAGATGCTGTCCCTCACCGGCAAGCTGGCCGCGCTCTACATGCAGAACATGCGGGATCCCGTGATCATCGACGCCGTCAACGAGATCGAAGACCTGACCACCAGCCTGTCACGCAAGATTTGGCAGAAGATCATGATCCTCAACCAGCCAACCAAGCCGTGGGCGCAGTGACTACGTTACCTTGAATCGCGCATCCGCCCGCCCGATCACCTCGCCATCGGCCGTGATGAAAGCCTGCGCAAAGCACAGCGTCCGCCCCGTCTTCACATAGCTCGTGTCGAACGCCACCCACTGGCCCAGCTTCGCCGCGCCGATGAAGTCGGTCGCCATCGACACCGTCACCAGTCCGCCCTCAGGCTTCCGCTCCTGCGCCGTTAGCACCGCCACGCACGAAAGCCCCATCGCATTGTCGGCCAGCGCAGCAATCAGCCCACCATGCACCATGCCCCTGGAATTTGTGTGCGGTTCGCGCGCGTAAAGCCCGATGATCACCCTGTCCGGCAGCCGCCTCGAAAAGATCGGCTCCCAGGGTTCGGTCAGTGGCGACCTGCGGAAATGCGGTTCAAAACCTGCGGGTGGTGCAGTCGCCATGGTCATTCTCTCCTGTCCGGCCGCGCCAGGCGGGCCGCCTGACGCCGTCTAACCGGAACGTCACTCTGTGTTGCTGGACGAGAGTATGCCGCACGCCCTACTGTCCCTGCAACGCAGCCCGGCAAAGACCGGCCGCTCAGGGAGAGACACCAATGGACGCCACCGGGTTTGGCAGCCGCCGCGCTGTTCTGAAAGCATCCGTCGCGGTACTGGCCATGACCGCCGCCGGGGGCGTCCTCGCTGCCTGCGGTGAAAGCACACCGGCCGCGCCGGAACCCGCAACGCCCGTAGCCGACGCCAACCCAGTCGTCGCCACCAAATACGGTCCCGTCAAAGGTCAGCTCGAAGACGGCATCGCTACCTTCAAGGGCGTGCGCTACGGTGCCGACACCTCCACCACCCGCTTTCAGCCGCCCCAACCGCCAACCCCATGGACCGAACCTGCTGACGCTCTCGGCTATGCCAACTCCGCGCCGCAACCTCCGTCCGGCGATGGCGGCGGCTTGTTCTCCTCATGGCGCCCGAACCCGCCGCTTCCCAACTCCGAAGACTGCCTCTTCCTCAACGTCTGGACGCCAGCCGCTGACGGCAAGAAACGCCCCGTCCTCGTCTGGTTTCACGGCGGCGGCTTCACCACGGGCTCCGGCTCGTCCTACGCCTATGACGGTGTTCGCCTCGCCAAGCGCGGCGATGTCGTGGTCGTCACCACCAACCACCGTCTCAACCAGTTCGGCTACCTCAACCTCGCCAACTATGGCGAACAGTTCGCGGATAGCGGCGCAGTCGGCGCGCTCGACATGGTCGCCTCACTCGAATGGGTCCGCGACAACATCGAAGCCTTCGGCGGCGACCCCGCCAACGTCCTCATCTTCGGCGAATCCGGCGGTGGCTCGAAAGTCTGCACGCTGATGGCGATGGACAAGGCCAAGGGACTGTTCCACCGCGCCGTCGTCCAGTCCGGCCCGCGCATCATGCACGCCGCGAAGGATGCCTCGGCCAGCGCTGCCGACGAAGTCGTCAAGAAGCTCGGCCTGACGAAAGACACGATCGCCGAAATCCTCACCAAGCCGATCGCAGACATTCAGGCCGCCGCCGAAGGCAATGTCGTCGCCGGCTCCGGCCCTGTTCTCACCGGCGTCTCGATCACCCGCCACCCGTTCGACCCGGACAGCCCGCCTCAGTCGGCTGACGTGCCGCTGCTCATCGGCTCCAACCGCACCGAAGGCACATCGCTCGACGGCCCGCGCGACCCAACGCTGTTCGATCTCACCTGGGAAACGCTCCCCGCCGCCATCCAGAAGCAGTTCAAGGGCAAGGACCCGGCAAAGATCATCGCCCTCTACCGCAAGAACCACCCGAACATCGAAGCGCCCGAGCTTTACTTCATGGCCGGCGCCGACGGCCGCTTCATGCGCGGCAGCGTTACCATCGCAGACCGCAAGGCCGCCCAAGGCGCCGCCCCTGTCTTCTTCTACCATCTCGACTGGACCACGCCCGTCGCCGGCGGCAAGCGCTACGTGCCCCACGCCCTCGACATCGGCATGGTCTTCGACAATGTCGCCAAGTCGGAATCCATGTCGGGCACAGGCCCGGAAGCGCAAGCCATCGCTGACCAGATGTCCGAAAGCTGGCTCGCCTTCGCCAAGACCGGCAACCCGTCCAACCCGAAAGTCGGCGACTGGCCAGCGTACACTGCAGCGACACGCAACATGATGGTCTTCCGCACCACCCCCGGCGTCGAAGTCGACATCCGCGCGGAAGAACGCGCGGCGACGGTCTAGCTACGATACGCCCTCGTCCTTCAAGACGCCGCTCCGCGGCTCCTCAGGATGAGGGCTACTCTTCCGTCAGTGTTCAGCCCTCATCCTGAGGAGCGCATCGCAGATGCGCGTCTCGAAGGACGAGGGCGCGCTCAAAACTCTCGCCACACCCTCCAACTCGCCCTAGCTTCGCACCCGACAGGGAACGCGCATGGCCAACCAGACACTCGACACCTTCATACGTGAAGCCCTGAACCGGGGCGAGAAACGCGACCGCATCGCCAGCGCCCTCGTCGCCGCCGGTTGGACCCACAAGGAAGTCGATGCCGCGCTCGACGACTATGCCGTCACAGACCTCGGCATGGCCGTCCCCAAACCGCGCCCCTGTGTCTCAGCCCGCGAAGCCTTCCTCTATCTCGTCCTCTTCATCCTGCTCGGCGTCGTCGCCTGGAATCTGGGCTCGCTCCTGTTCGCGCTGATCGACCTCGCCATCCCGGATGAGCTCGACAATACCTACGGCGACATGTTCTTCGGCCCGCGCGACTCCCAGATCCGCGCCGCCATCGCCGGCCTCGTCGTCGGTGGCCCCCTCTTCGCGTGGCTCGCCCTCCACATACGCAAGCAACGCCGCACCAACCCCGCCATGCAGCGCAGCCGCGTGCGCAAATGGCTCACCTACGCCACGCTGATCCTGGCGTCCTGCACCCTGATCGGTGACGTCATCAGCCTCGTTTACAACTTCCTGGCAGGCGAGCTTTCCACCCGCCTGATCCTGAAGCTTCTCGTCGTCGCTGTTCTATCCGGCGGCGTCTTCTTCTACTTCATCCGCGACGCCGAAGAGGGAGACGCCAATGACCAGCAAGCGTAACCTCGGCCCCGTCATAGCCCTCACCGGCGCGGGCATCGCAGTCGCCGCCGTCATCGCAGGTTTTATAGCCGTCGGCGGACCCGGCGACGCACGCGAGCGTCGACTCGACGACATGACGATGCAACGCATCTCATCGGTCGTTCAGAACGCGCAGTGTGTGTTCAACATCGCCGGCGCGGCGCCCGCATCGATCGAAGATATGGAAACCTTCGCCACCCGCGCGGCCGCCACAGGCAAAGCCGATTCCTGCGCCTATAACGCGCCACAGCTTGCCCAGAACGCCAAAGTTCACACCGGCGGGAAACCACAAGCGCCAGGCGATGTGACCTTCGAAAAGCTGGACGACCGCCGAATCCGCATCTGCGGAAACTTCCGCCGACCCTACGATCC
>JAUYSA010000031.1 GCA_030696545.1 Hyphomonadaceae bacterium | reverse complement strand
GCGGGCGAGACGGAGGGGGATGGGGCGGTGGGCGTGATTTCAAAAAGCGAAAGGCCCGCTGTTGTCAGCGGGCCTTTGTTTGTTTGGTCAGTTGGCCGGCGCTGCGGTCAGGCGAACATCGCGTCGATGTCGTCTTGCGTCGTGGCGGGGCCGTTGATGGCGGGGCCGTTGAGGAGGAGGTCCTTGGCGCGCTGTTCTGCAGCGGTCGGGGGGGCGGCGCCGGTGTCTGTTACGCCGAGGGCGCCGGCGAACTGGGCGACGCGTTCCTCGATGTGGCGGAGGGTGGCGATGACCTTGTTGACGCGCTGGCCGGTGAGATCCTGGAAGGAGCAGGCTTCGAAGATGCGGAGCATCGCGGCGCCGACTTCCGCTTTGTAGAGTTCGAGGTCGGTTGGTTCGGCGGCCATCAGTTTTTCGCCTTCCGACATGATGGTCTCGGTGGCGCGTTCGGTGTCGCGGACGACAGCGTCGAGTTCCATCGAGGCGCCGGGGATGCGGCTGTCCTTGATGTCGTTGGCCTGGAGTCCCGAGATTTCGTCGCGGGCCTTCTGGATGAAGTCGGCGATGTAGCGGAACTCGCCGATGATGGAGCGGTCGAGCGAACCGAAGAAGGTCTTCATCGCGTCGGCCATCTGGTGGGAGAGGTCGAGGACCTCGACCAGCGGGCGTTCGCGCACGCCGGAGGCCTTGAGGGTGTCGATGGCGGAGCGGACCTTTTCGGCGGCTTCACGCGCCGCTGAGGTTGGGCCGGGGGCGGGGGCTTCGGTCATGGGATTGCGCTGGGCTGACATCAGAAATCACCAAGCACGGCTTTGATCTTGCCCTTGAGCGTTTCCGCGTTGAAGGGTTTGACGATGTAGTTGTTCACCCCGGCCTTCTTGGCGGCGATGACGTTTTCCGTCTTCGATTCGGCGGTGATCATGATGAAGGGGGTGGCTTTCAGCGTTTCCGAGGCGCGGACCTGCTGGAGCAGTTCGAAGCCGGTCATCGGCTCCATGTTCCAGTCGGAGATGACGAGGCCGAACTTGGCGCCATTCATCTTTTCGAGGGCCTGGCGGCCATCCTTGGCCTCCTCGATGTTGCGGAAACCGAGCTGGGTGAGCAGGTTGCGAATGATGCGTATCATCGTCTGGTAGTCATCTACGACGAGGACTGGCATGGACAGATCTACGGCCATGTCGGTAAGGCTCCCATATGTTGCTAGTGGCAAATATATGGGAGGACGCCAAATAATTGGTGAATGCCGGCCCGGCTTGGCCTAAGTGACCGCGCTGGAACGGGTCGGACCCCCGGATTCGGGCTTTGAGGACTGTGGTTATGAAGCAGGGCAAGACGTTCGCCGACCTGGCCGTGGGGATGCAGGTCGCGATCCAGAACACCGTATCCGACCAGGATGTGGTGGATTTCGCCCGTATCTCCGGCGACCACAATCCGCTGCACATGGACGAAGAGTACGCCAAGACGACCCAGTTCAAGGGCCGGATCGCGCATGGCGCGCTGAGTGCCTCCTACATCTCCGCCATTCTGGGCAATGACCTGCCGGGGCCGGGCGCGGTGTTCATGGAGCTGAACCTGAAATTCGTGCGCCCTGTGCGCATCGGCGACACGGTGACGTCGACGGCCGAGGTGATCGAGATGGTCGAGCGCGGCTATCGCGTGCGTCTGGCCGTGAAGGGCGAAGTGGACGGCAAGGTTTGCATGAAGGGCGATGCGCTTGTGATGGTGCCGTCCGGCAAGGCCGAGTAACTGTGTCTAAAGGCCCAGCAATCGCGCTTGGCAATTTCGACGGGCTCCATGCGGGCCACCGCGCGGTGATCGAGAACGCGCGGGAAGCTGCGGCGCGGCTGGGCGTGAAGCTGGGCGTGGCGACGTTCGAGCCGCCGCCGCGCAGGTTTTTCCAGCCGGATGCACCGCCTTTCAGGCTCATGACCACGCGGCGGCGCGAGATCGCGCTTGAGGCCATTGGCGTGGGCGAGGTTCACCTGTTGCGGTTCGACGCGGCGATGGCGGCGATGACGGACAGGGAGTTCTGCCAGCGGGTGATCCTGGATCAGGTGGGCGCGAGCGCGGTGAGCGTCGGGTTCGACTTCCGGTTCGGCAAGGGACGGATGGGGGATGCGGACAGCCTGACGCGGATCGGGGCGGAGCTGGGCTTCGAGGTGAAGGTCGTTGCCGAGGTGAAGGACAGCGGAGCGAAGGTTTCGTCGTCGCGGGTGCGCGAGGCGCTGGAGCGGGGCGATGTGGCCGAGGCGGCCGCGATGCTGGGCGGGGACTGGATCGTCGATGCGATCGTGGAGCATGGCGAGAAGCGCGGGCGGACGCTGGGCTTTCCCACGGCCAACATGCAGCTGGGCGAGATCGTGCATCCGGCGCATGGGGTCTATGCGGTGTGGGCGCGGGAAGATGGCGAGGCCGGATGGCGGCCGGGGGTGGCCAATTTCGGGCGGACGCCGACCACGGGCGAGCGGGACGCCTTGCTGGAAGTGATGGTGTTCGACTTTGCCGGGGACCTCTACGGCAAGCGGCTGCACACGGCGTTCGTGACGCTTCTGCGGCCGGAGGTGAGGTTTGGCGGACTGGACGAGCTGGTTGTCGCCATGAAGCAGGATGTGGCCGATGCGCGGGCCGTCCTTGCCGGAGCGAGGCCGCCGCTGCTATGAGCCCCCAACACTAAAGGTATGGGCATGCAACGGGTTGCGAGCATTCGAATTATGGTCCCGGCGGACGCGTAAGCGCTTACCGCCGGGAAAGTCGTATTCGCCCAGTCAGTTAGCGGCAATCAGTTCAAAGCGACGCCCATCATGAGCAAGCCCGAAAAAGACGAGTCTTCCAACCCCTACAAGGACACGATCTTCCTTCCGAAGACCGAGTTCCCGATGCGTGGCGGATTGCCGACGCAGGAGCCGGCGCGGCTGGCGAAGTGGGAAGCGGAGGACATCTACGCCAAGCTGCGCGCCGATGCGAAAGCGCGGGGGGCGACGCCCTTCATGCTGCATGACGGCCCGCCCTATGCGAACGGGCACATCCATATCGGCACGGGCATGAACAAGATCCTGAAGGATCTGGTCGTGCGCACGCGGCAGATGACCGGGTTCGATGCTGACTACATTCCGGGCTGGGACTGCCATGGCCTTCCGATCGAGTGGAAGGTGGAGGAGGAATTCCGCGCGGCGGGCAAGCAGAAGCGCGACGTGCCGATGGCGGAGTTCCGCAAGGCGTGCCGCGACTATGCGCAGAAGTGGATCGACATCCAGCGCAGCGAGTTCAAGCGGCTGGGCGGGGCGGGCAACTGGAACGACCCGTATCTGACGATGGCCTATTCGTCTGAAGCGGCGACTGTGAAGGAATTCCTGAAGGTCGCGATGAGCGGGCAGCTGAAGCGCGGCGCGAAGCCCGTGATGTGGAGCCCGGTGGAGCAGACGGCGCTGGCGGAAGCGGAGATCGAGTACGCCGACCGCAAGGCGAATATGGTGTGGGTGAAGTTTCCGGTTCGTGCAGTCAGTCCAAGTGCGAACGATGTTGTTGAAGTTCGGCCCGGTAGAGAGGAAAGCGGGTCTCATCTCGCAGCCTTCAGCGATTATGTACGGGCTTTAGAAGGAGCTAACGTCGTAATCTGGACGACGACGCCGTGGACGATTCCAGCCAACCGCGCTGTGTCGTTTAATCCGGATATTTCTTACGGGCTCTACGAAATCACTAAGATGCGGACAGCCGAAGAGCTCAAATACGAGCCTTGGGCAAAAGTTGGTGACAAACTAATCCTCGCGAAAAGCCGAGCGACTGAGGTTGGCGATCGCGCAGGGGCCATTGACTTGAAGCTCTTGTCTGCTGTCAGCACGGGCGACCTTCAAGGCATCATACTCAAGCATCCGCTGCATGCGGCGGGCTATTCGTATGACGTGCCGATGCTGGCCGGCTCACACGTTACAGACGATGTCGGTACGGGCTTCGTCCATACGGCGCCGAGCCATGGTGAGGACGACTATGAGGTCTGGATGGCGAATGCTGGAAAGCTTTCACGTCAAGGCATCGACGTCACGATCCCGAATACCGTTGATGAGTTCGGGCGGTACACGAATGTCTGCCCTGGCTTTGAGGGGCTTGAGATCATCACTGTCGACGGCAAGAAGCGCGGGCAGGATGGGCCGGCGAACAAGGCTGTGATGGACAAGCTGATCGAGGCGGGGGCGCTGCTGGCGCGTGGGATGACCACGCTGCGGGATGCGCATTCTTGGCGGTCGAAGGCGCCGGTGATCCGGCGGGCGACGTCGCAATGGTTCATCGCGATGGACCGGCCGCTGGAGCATCTGAAGGGCAAGGAAGGCAAGACGCTGCGCGAGCTTTGCCTGCAGGCGATCGACGATACGGTGTTCACGCCGGAGCGTGGGCGGCAGCGTATCCGCGCTATGGTGGAGGAGCGGCCGGACTGGCTGATCTCGCGCCAGCGTGCGTGGGGTGTGCCGCTGACGCTATTCGTTGATCGTGAGACGGGCGTCGTCCTGAATACCGACGCGATGAATGCGCGCATCACCAAGGCCGTGCATGAGGGCGGGGCGGACGCGTGGTTTGGCGGCGACGCTGCGACGTTCTTTGGCGAGGGTTACGACCCGGCCAAGGTCGAGAAGATCAACGACATTCTGGATGTGTGGTTTGACTCAGGAACTACACACGCCTTCACGCTTGAGGATCGCGGGCTGCAATGGCCGGCGGATATCTACCTCGAAGGGTCGGACCAGCATCGTGGCTGGTTCCAGTCGTCGCTGCTGGAGAGCTGCGCGACGCGCGGACGGGCGCCGTATAACGGCATCGTCACGCACGGTTTCGTGCAGGCCGAGGACGGCGAGAAGATGTCGAAGTCGCTCGGCAATGTGATCTCGCCGATGGATGTTTGTGAGAAGTTCGGCGCGGACATCCTGCGGATCTGGGTGGCGTCTTCGGACTATGCGGATGATCCGAGCTTCGGCTGGAATTTGTTCACGGCCAACAGCGACAGCTATCGCAAGCTGCGTAACACGATGCGCTACCTGCTGGGCGCGATGGATGGCTTCGATGAGAAGGAGCGTGTCGCTTACGCCGACATGCCGGGGCTAGAGCGGTGGGTTCTGCATCGCCTGGCCGAGCTCGATAAGCTCGTGACCGAGGCCTATCACGCCTATGACTTCAAGAAGGCGTTCCATGAGCTGATGAATTTCTGCGTCGTCGACCTGTCGGCAGTATATTTCGATATTCGCAAGGACAGCCTGTATTGCGACGCGCCGTCGTCAGTCCGCCGCCGTGCTGCGCGCACGGTGATGGACGAGGTATTCACGCGTCTGACGATCTGGTTTGCGCCGATCATGGTGTTCACCTGTGAAGAGGCGTGGGAGCAGCGTCATCCGGGCAAGGGCTCGGTTCACCTGCAGCAGTTCCCGAAGACGCCTGATGAGTGGATTGACAGGGAACTTGATGAGAAGTGGACGACCATCCTGGCGGTCCGAAAATGGGTCACTGAAGCGCTTGAGGTAGATCGTCGTGAGAAGCGTATCGGTTCTTCGCTTGAGGCTGCCGTATATGTAAAAGTTACCAGCGAGACTGTGTTGCGTGCCTTCGACGATGAGGATGCTGCCGAGGTTTTTATTACTTCTGGTGCGGAGGTGACGTGGGATCCTGTAGCGGACGCTCATGTGGTCGTGAGCAGCGCGCGTGTACCGAGTGACTGGATCAAATGCGCCCGTTCGTGGAAATACTTCGATCCAACAACTGCCGATCCGGCGTTTCCGGACATCACGCCGCGGGATGCTGCGGCGGTGCGTGAGTACCGTGGTCTCTAGGGAATAAACATGGCCGTTACGATGGACTGGCTTTCGCGTGAGAAGATGACCCGGGCATGGCGCTGGGGCATTCCGCTTATCCTTGTGATGATCGTGCTCGATCAGCTTACCAAGGCGTGGGTGCTGGCGACGCCGGAACTGAATGCGATGGCGTGCCTGCCGGACAATGTGCTGTGCGGGCGGATCGAGATTTCGCCGCTGTTCGATTTCTCGATGACCTGGAACCGGGGTGTAAGCTTCGGGGTGATGCAGGCTGAGGGGCTCGCCCGCTGGGGGTTGTTCGCCCTGATCGGCGCGATCGCGATCGGGTTCACGCTGTGGCTTCTGCGGGCGGAGCGCCCGATGACGGCGCTGGCGCTGTCGCTGGTGGTCGGCGGGGCGGTGGGCAACCTGATCGACCGGGCCCGTTTTGGGGCCGTGGTGGACTTCATCGACTTCTCCGGCCCGTGGTTCGGAATGGTCATTGGCGGCTGGAAAGTCGGTTTTCCGTGGATTTTCAACGTGGCAGACGCCTGCATAAGCCTTGGGGCTGCCGCATTGCTGCTGGATCAGCTGCTGG
>JAUYSA010000025.1 GCA_030696545.1 Hyphomonadaceae bacterium | reverse complement strand
TTCATCGAGGAAGAGAATTTCCGGCTCATGAACCAGCGCCTTGGCGATCAGCACGCGGCGTTTCATACCGCCGGAGAGCGCCTGCAGCTTCTCGTTGCGCTTTTCCCAGAGCGAGAGGTCGCGCAGCACCTGCTCAACCAGCGCATCATTGGGCGGCAGGCCGAACAGCCCCCGCGAATACGTCGTGACCGCCCAGACTGTTTCGAAAATGTCGATGTGCATTTCCTGCGGCACGAGGCCGATCAGGGCGCGGGCAGAGCGGTAATCCTTGCGTGTGTCGAAGCCCGCGGCGGTGATCTCGCCCGTTGTCGGCGTGATGATTCCGCAGACGGCGTTGATCAGCGTGGTCTTGCCCGCACCGTTGGGGCCGAGCAGGGCGAAAATCTCACCCTTCTCAATATCGAGATCGACAGTCTTCAGGGCCTGAAGCCCGCCCTTGTAGGACTTGCTGAGGCCCCGGATGGAAAGCACTGGCGGCATCGTCGTTAGACCCCCGGGCTGGCTTGCTTCTCGTTATGTTCTTTTGCGCCTGCGGGCGATGTGGGGCTTCAAGGCGCTTGTGTCCAGTAGGACGGGCGAAGAAGGCCAGATCCGACAGTCGGCGGAACAAAATTGGCGCGTAACCGGCGTTTTGTCTGGTCAGGCCAGCGAAAGAATGGTCGCGCGCAGTTCGGGCAGGCCGAGCCCTTTTTCACTCGACGTGGCGATCACATGCGGATGCGCGGCGGGCTGCTTCATCAGCGCAGCTTTCGTCGCGGCGATGACATCGGCGACTTCGGACTTCTTGATCTTGTCCGTCTTGGTCAGAACGATCTGATAGTGCGCAGCGGCGCTATCGAGCTGTTCCATCACGCCGAGATCGACATCGCCCAGTCCGCGCCTGCTATCGATCAGCACGAACACCCGCTTTAGCTTCGACCGGCTGCGCAGATAGTTGAGGTTGAGCTGGCTCCACACCTGGACATTTTTCTTGGGAGCAGAAGCAAAGCCATAGCCGGGCAGGTCGACCATCCAGAACCGGCCCTCGGCCACGTCGAAGAAGTTGATCTCTTGGGTCCGGCCCGGCGTGTTGGAAGCCCGCGCCAGGGCCTTGCGATTGCACAGCGCATTGATGAGGCTCGACTTGCCGACATTCGATCGTCCTGCAAACGCGAACTCGGTGCGGTCGCCCGCTGGAAGTGCGTCGAGATTCACGACGCCCTTCACGAATGCAACAGGCCCCGCAAATAGCTTGCGGCCAGCCTCAAGCTGTTCGTCGGTAAAGACTGTGTCGGTCATGGGGCTTGGCCCCTTCAGGCTAGGCAGGCGTCTTCTTGCCGAAGCGCTTGGCGATGAATTTGTCGAACTCGGTCTCAACGCCCGTGCGGCGCATGATGATGTACTGCTGGACCACCGAAATGATGTTGGACCAGACATAGTAGATCACGAGTCCCGAAGCGAAGCCGGCGAACAGCACCAGGAAGATCAGCGGGATCCATTGCATGATGGCGCGCTGCATCTTGTCTGCCGGGGGCGTCGATAGCCCCTGAAGCAGAAACATGGTCGCGCCGTACAGAAGCGGCCATACGCCGATCATCAGCAGACCGCCGATCAGCGGAACCGTACCAGGGTTCCACGGGATCAGGCCGAACAGGTTGAACACCGTCGTCGGATCGGGCGCGGACATGTCGCGGATCCAGCCGAAGAACGGCGTGTGGCGCATCTCGATCGTCACGGCCAGCGTGTGGAAGAGGGCGTAGAACACGAACATGGTCGGAATGATCGGCAGACAGCCGGCGAGAGGATTGATCTTCTCGCGCTGCCAGAGCTTGGCCTGTTCCTGGCGCATCCGCTGCGGGTCGGCGGCGAAGCGTTCCTGGATCGATTTCATCTCGGGCTGAAGCAGCCGCATCTTCGACATCGACTTGTACATGCCAAACTGGAGCGGGAAGAACACGGTCTTCACCACAACGGTCAGCGCAAGAATCGCGAGGCCGAACGAGCCGAACCAGCCCTGGAAGATCTTCAGCAGCCAGAAGAACGGCTTGGTGATGAAGAACAGCCAGCTCCAGTCCACCGCATCGGTGAACGACGGAATCTTGTCGACGTTCTCATAGCGTTCAAGCACCGACACGCGCTTGGCGCCGGCAAACACGCGCGAAGTCTTGGTGACGGACTCACCCGGCTGGATCACGTAGGGCGTCAGCGAATAGCCGGCTGTGAACGTCGTCTCGCCATTCAGCTTCAGCGTGCCGCCGAGCATGGTGACTTCTTCGGCCTGCTCCGGAATCGTCGCGGCCATCCAGTATTTGGTGGTCAGAGAGTTCCAGCCGCCGGTGACGTGCTTGTTGACGGCCTTGCCCTGATTGAGGTCGTGATAGTTGACCTGCTGGTTCTTCTCAGCGCCATAAACGCCAAGCACGCCGCGATGGGCCTGCTGTTCCGACACGGGCGTTGTCGTGTGTTCCTGAAGCGCCCGCTGGCGCATCTGCGCCTGCTGGGTAAGCGTCACCGGAGCCGCGCCGGTGTTGGTCAGCACGTCGTTGATCGTGAACATGTAGTCCGAATCGATCGCGATCGTCCGGTCGATCTTCACCGCGTCGGTTGTGTAGTTAAGCGTGAGCGGATTTTCCGGGGTCAGAGCGCCCGTATTCGTCTGTACCCACACGATATCGTCAGTCGTCGAGGATGGCGTCGTCCACGCGACGGTGGCGTAGAAGGCGCGGTCAGTGCCTTCCGGCGACAACAGCTTGATCTCGCCAGCGGCGCGCTGGGCGTCCTTGTCCTGGATTGTCTCGTAGAAATTCTTGAGCGAGACGTCGTCGATCCGCGAACCCTTGAGGTTGATCGAGCCATCGATCGCCGGGGCATTGATCACAACGCGCTGGTTGGTCGAAAGCTCGGCCTGAACGACCTCGGCGCGCGGGCGGATGCTCGGCGTCGCCGATGTGGCCTGCTCAACCTGATTCTGTTGAGCAACATTGCGCTGTAGCTCGGCTTGCTTCTGCTGCGGTTCGAGCACGAACATGTTGTAAAGCATGAACAGGCCGAAGCACAAGACAAGCGCCAGGATAAGGTTGCGCTGGTCGTCCTTTTCCATGGAGATCAGGCCCTGGCCGGTGTGAGGGGGTCGGTCCCCGGTTTCGGGGCGCCGTCGCCGGGAGAGAGGCGTCGGCGGAGGCTTATCAAGGCCATTTCCATATCGTCAAGCAAACGCGGCCACGGAGCCGTCGCGGTGTCCTGCCGGGCGATGAAAACGTAGTCGGACCCGGCGACGCCCAGAAGCGGCAGAAGGACGCGGGAAGCCTCCCGCAGGCGGCGTCGCGCCCGGTTGCGAACTACGGAGCCGCCTACCTTTTTGGTGCTGGTAAAGCCTTCGCCCACGGTTTCGCGGGTCGGGTTCCGGCGGCGACCCTGCACGACAATGAGCCGGCGGCGCTCCGAATAACCTTCGGCTACATACAGGAATTCACGCCTTATCCGCAGGCGCTCAAGCGCCAGCGGGGCGGAATTGTGATTGGCGGGAAGAGGGCGCGATGCGCCCCCAGACGCAGGTGTCAGGCGCTGAGGCGCTTGCGGCCCTTGGCGCGGCGCGAGGCCAGAATTTTCTGGCCGTTCTTGGTCGCCATGCGCGAACGGAACCCGTGGCGCCGCTTGCGCTTCAGGTTGCTCGGTTGAAAAGTCCTTTTGGTGGACACGGGTCACTGCCCCTTTAATCCTTCGCGGAGGCGGGGGAACTACGTGATCAATGGGGGCAAGTCAAGCAACCTGCTCGGAGCAATTTAGCTTGTTTCTGCGACGGGTTTGCAACTTTTTGACGTACAACCATCTGTAACGTGTTCGTCGTGCCTGGAAGAGACCCAGAGACGCCGTGCGGTCGGGAATAACGAGCGGACCCGGTATGGCCCAATTCTGGTAGAATGGGCTTACGGAGTGTCAGCCAAGGCGCTTGGGAACCACCCAGGGGACGAAACACTGAGTGAGGTTCAGCAACTTGAAGGGGTTGCCGTACCGGCGGATGCGCCGGCGACGGGAAAACGCCATTTGCTGTCCGGCCTCCGCAGCCGGCTGCTGGCGTTGACCACAGGATTCGTGCTGCTGGCGACCCTGCTGATCTACCCCGTCCTGGCCGGCACCTTCCGCAACAACTGGCTCCTCCAGCGGGCCCAGGCTGCTGAGATTGCGGCCCTGGCCGTTGAGGCGGCGCCAGACGGTCGCGTGAGTGACGAACTTTCGCTCCAGCTGCTGACCCAGGCGCAGGTCGTCTCCGTCGCTGTTCAGGAAAAGGAATTCCGCGAGCAGATCCTCGCCCCCTCGATCAATATCGGCCGCGACCTCGTGACCATCGACCTGCGAACCGAGCCCGGATTCGGCATTCTCGGCGCCTTCTCGCACATGTTCGCGCCGCAAGGCCGCTTCCTCCGTCTGCTGGTCGAGCCATCAATGACGCAGGACGCCGAGATGGAAGTGATCGTGCCTGAGGTCGCGCTGAAAGACGGGCTGCTGGCCTTCTCGCGCACGCTGGCGGTTGTCGCGATCATCATCTCTCTCGTGGTGGGCGCAGCGGTCTATTTCGCGATCTACAGGCTGGTGGTGAAGCCGGTGCGCTTGCTGACGAGTGGGATGGTGCGATTTGCCGGCGCTCCTGAAGGCGCTGACATAGAGCCTGTACCGGGCCACACTGACGAAATGAACCAGGCGAACGCGGCGCTGCTGAGTATGCAGAAAACCGTGTCGGCTGCGTTTCGGCAACGCAAACGCCTGGCCGAACTCGGCGAGGCGGTGGCCAAGATCAACCACGATCTGCGCAACTCGCTCTCGGCCGCGCAGATCGTCTCGGAGTCACTGTCCCAGTCCGAAGACCCGCGCGTGAAGCGTGCAGCTCCTCGCTTGGAGCGGGCGATCCAGCGGGCGGTTGGTCTGGCGGAAGCAACGCTCCGCTATGGCCGCACCGAGCCTACGCCTCCTAACATCTCTACTGTGAGCCTCGCGCCCGCGATCGAAGAAGCCGCCGCTGAAGGCATTGCCGGCTGCGGCGAGATCGAGTGGCGGCTGGAGATGCAGGGGCAGGTGGCCGCCATGGCCGATCCTGATCACGTCCACCGGATTATCGCCAACCTCGTCCGCAACGCGGCGCGTGCGATCAAGGACCAGCCCGGCCGTGTCTCTCCCGGCAGGATCACGGCCCGCGTTTTCCGCGAAGGCGACAAGGCCGTGACCGAGATTGCAGACAACGGCCCCGGCGTGCCCCCAATGGTTGTTGGGCAGCTGTTCCAGCCCTTCTCCGGTTCGGCGACGCGGGGCGGGGCAGGGCTCGGCCTGGCCATCGCAAGGGAACTGGCGCGGGGCATGAAGGGTGACGTCGAACTGGCCAGCAATGGCGCCGGCGGCGCGGTGTTCAGGCTGCGAGTGCCCGCTGCGGCCTGAATGGAACGCCCGTTTTGCGCGGGTGATTGACCTCGCGCGCAGCCACGGGCAACACATCACAAAGGGCCGGGCGCGTGACAAAACCCATCAACGACTCCGACGATACAGAAGACGCGAAGACCGAGCAGGCCTTCGCGAATTACGACCTCAAGGCTGAAGCGCCTGAGGCGCGCAAGCCGACCGTGCGTTTTGCTTTCGAATTCCGCACCCTGCTGGAAATGTTCATCCCCGCTGATGAGGAAGCTCTGGCGGCGCGCAAGGCGAGCCGGATCGGCGGGATCATGGCCGTGGCGCTTGTGCTGGCGGCCATGTTGCTTGCATCGCTTGGGCCGATCCTCTCATCAGCTGGCCACGCTCCCGCTCCAGGCGGCGATCACGCTGTCGCCTCCAGTGACGCTCATGCCGTTCCCGCCGATGACCACGCACCTTCTGCTGAAACACATGCCGCACCCGCCGATGATCACGCAGCGCCTGCTGATGCCCACGCTCCGGCCGAAGGTGGTCATGGTGAAGGCCTCAATGTTCACGCAATACTGGGAACGATTGCGGCCTTGCTCGGCCTGACCGGAACCGTGCTCGGTATTACCGGGATGCGCCGCTCCGCCTCGCGCCGCAAATGGCTGCGCGCACGCCTCACGACTGAGACGCTGCGCATGTTCCACTTTCACTACATCGCAGCACGCCTGCCTGAACTGGTCGCGGTCGCCGGAGATCCCGGCCGCCAGGAACGATACCTCGCCGATCGCGCGGCCGCGCTTGAAAGGCTCAAGGCGCAGGTGCTGGCTGATCCCGAAAAGGAACTCCGCCGCATCATGGAGCGCAAGGAAGAGACGCGCTTTGAAGCGATCACGCCCGTGATGGTGGAAGAGAGCACCGAGATTCCGCAGGTCGCCGCTGACGTTTTCGATGTTTGGCGGGTGCTTCGTCTCAACTGGCAGGCAGGCTATTGCGACGCCAAGCTGGAGCGCCGCCACAAGGGCCGTTTCACCATCAAGCAGATGGACGAAATGTTCGTCGGGCTTGGCTGGTTCTGCGTCGGCGCCATCATCCTGATTCATATCGGGCACTTCGTCGGCATGCTCGCATCGGCGCAGTCTGCCTGGCTTGAAGCCGCGGTTATCTGGACCGCGCTGGTCGCGCTAGCCGGCCGCGCGATGGAGGACGGTTTCCAGCCCCAGCGCGAAATCGAGCGCTACGAACAATACCGCGCCAATGTCCGTGTCACAGCAGAGCGCTTCGAAGCTGCGCGCACATATGCCGCCAAGCTCGAAGTTCTTCGCGCTTTCGAGCGCACGAGTCTCGAAGAGATGCGCGTCTTCCTGCGTACGCACGCAAAGGCCCGGTTCCTGCTCTGAAAACAAGATGAAGGCCCCAGATTGCTCCGGAGCCTTCAAAGACGCTGCGGTGTCGGGACCGGAAGCGCCGGTCTCGGCAGTCGCTTAGCTCGGATTCTCGGTCACATCGTCAGCCGGCGACTTATCCAGCGCCTTGATTTGCTGGAGGTGCGCGTCGACGGCCGGAGCGGTCTTGGAGGCGAAGCCCTGCAGGCCAGCATCCTTGCCGTTCATGGCGAAGTCCTTGAGCAGGTTCAGCGCATTCTCATGAGCTTCCGTCTGCTGATCGATATACTTGTCGTCGAAATCTTCGACACTGGCGTTACGCAGCTCGTCGAGCTTGCCCATGTGATCGTTGTCCAGCGCTGACGGCGGTTGAACCATCGCCGCAGCAGCCAGCGGCTTGAGTTCGTTCGTGGTCGCCGTATGCGTGTCGATCATCATTTGCGCATAGTCTTTCACGGGCTGAACCTTCGAGCGTTCCAGCGCGATCTTGCTGGCTTCGATCTCGTACATGTCCGACAGCGAAACCTTTTCGACGAAGTTCTTCACACCGTCATCAACGTTTGCGGTATCAACAGTTGTATTACCGTCGATAGCGACTTCGCCGGTGCTGGTTGCTTCGGCGGCGGGATTTTCGGGGGCGCAAGCTGCAAAGCCCAGCGCCAGAGCGGACGCCGCGAGCAGCATCGGAAGTTTGGCTCGGGTCAATGGTATCTCCTGATGTCATACGGAAGCAGCGCCGAGGCAGCGCCGCGATGTCCACACAACGTGACTGGAGACAACCAGTTCCTGCTGCTTAACCCGCAGCTGACTTATGACGAGAGCGTAACGTTTCGGCTATTTCACGATCTCGATCGCCACGCCTTCGCGGCGTGGGTCCGCGCCGCCTTCAAACCTGTCCTTGCGAGCCACGATCAGGTTCAGGCCCGACACTTCGCCCGATACTTCCTGCACCTTGAACCCCATACCGCTCAGCGTTGTCGCCCAGGCCTTGCCGATCGGGTTGGGGCCTGCGGTCGTGTCGGAAGTCTCGACGCGAACAAGCTGTCCGCGCGCCACGATGTTAGGTAGCGAACTCGCTTCCTGCGCCGTCTTCCCCCAGTCGAGCACAGCCACCAGAGTCTTCGCGACATAGCCGACAATCGAATTGCCGCCCGGCGAGCCCGTCACCATGAAAACGTCGCCGGACTTGTCGAGTACGATTGTGGGCGACATTGACGAACGCGGACGTTTGCCCGGTCCCGGGGCGTTCGCCACCGGCTTGCCATTCAGCATCGCCGGCCGCGTGAAGTCGGTCAGCTGATTGTTTAGCACAAAGCCGTTCGCCCAGCGCGATGAACCAAAAGGCCCCTCGACGGTCGCCGTGAACGACACGGCGTTGCCTTCGAAATCCACGAAAGACATATGCGTCGTGCCGGGCTGCGGCGCAGCGGTATCGCGGCCCCACTGGTCACGGATTGGCTTGTTGTGAAGCACCGCGCCTGGATCGCCTGGCTCAGGCGCATCGCCGGGCGCAAAGCCGCTGTTGGCGCGCGCCTTGATGTAGTCCGGGTTAAGCAGGTCAGCCACCGGCACGTTCACCGCATCGGGATCCGCCACATAGTGGTCTCGGTCCGCATAGCCCAGCTGTTCGGCCAGCACGAAGTCGCGCAGCAGCGTGTCATCGGTAACGTCGTCGTTCTTCGCGACAATGGCTTCGTACAGCGACATGATCTGGTTCATCGCAACGCCGCCTGACGATGCGGGCGGGGCAGAGCAGATACGATACTCCTGGAACGGTCCGCACACCGCCGGCTTCACCAGCACCTTGTAGTTGGCAAGATCCTTCAGCGAGAGATCACCCTTGATGTCGCCAGCCTGAACGGCGCCGATGATGTTCTGCGCGATCGCGCCAGAATAGAAAGCAGACGGCCCTTCCTTCGCTACGCTGCGCAGCGTCGCCGCGTATTCCGGGTTGGTGCGGCGATCGCCTACGGCCAGCGCCTTGCCATTCGGGAAGAAGTACGCGCCGCTGGCGGGGGTTGTGCCAAGCGGCCCCGTCTGGAAGCGCGCCCCAAGCGAGTTCGCCAGACGTCGCGACACGATGAAGCCGTCATCGGCCAGCTTGATGGCTGCATCGAATTGCGGGCCCCACGGCAGCTTGCCGTATTTTTCGTGCGCGGCTTTATAGAGCGCCACAGCTGACGGCACGCCAATCGACTTGCCGGAATACACCGCCTGAATGTAGCCGAGGTTATGACCGTTGACCGTGAAGTAGTCAGCCGTGGCCGTCGCCGGCGCCGTCTCGCGGCCATCGAACGTGACGGTCGTGTTCGACTTGCGATCGTACACAACCATATAGCCGCCGCCGCCGAGTCCCGAACTTTGTGGCTCGACCAGCCCAAGCACCGTATGCGCCGCGATGGCCGCATCCACCGCGCTGCCGCCCGCCTTCATGACATCCAGTGCTGCATCGACCGCGCGTTTGTCAGCCGCCGAAACCATGGCCCGGCCAGCCAGCCGCCACTCGCCAGAAGCTGGCGTTGCCGACGTATCCGTCTGTGGCGGCGCCACGCACGCAACCAGCGTCAGTGATGCGGCAAATGCCAAAAGAGAGTGGCGCATGCAGAGGCGCTCCTTCTTGCGCGGAACCTGATGGAACCGCATACAGGCCTTATACAATCCGGGAATGACCGCAACTGATCCGACCTTTGAGGCTTGTCAAATGACGGCGCGGCCGGGACCTTTCAACCTGATCACCGATGTAGGCGGTCTTAAAGTGGGGTCTGCACATGATGCAGGCGCCATGACCGGGGTGACGGTCATCCGCCCAACTGCCCGCGCTGTTGCCGCCGTGGCCGTGGCTGGCGGCGGGCCCGGCACGCGGGAAACCGACGCGCTTGGCCCGGATACGCTTGTCGATGCAATCGACGCGCTCGTCCTGTCAGGTGGATCTGTTTACGGACTGGCCGCTGCTGACGGCGTAACCGCCGCGCTAGGCGCCGCCGGGGAGGGCTTCGCGCTCATACCTAACAGCGCTGTGCCCCGTTCTCCCGTCGTGCCAGCCGCTATCCTGTATGACCTCGCAAATGCAGGCGACAAATCCTGGGGCGAGACGCCGCCTTACCGGGCGTTGGGTATGGACGCGTTGAAGAAGGCCGATGCCCATTTCGCTCTTGGTCGCGCGGGCGCCGGATACGGCGCGCGAGCGGGCATGGCGCCGGGCGGTCTTGGCTCGGCAAGTGTCATGACGGATGACGGTTTGATCGTCGGAGCGCTCGCCGCCGTTAATTCGTTTGGCGCTGTAACAATGCCGGGAACCGACGTGTACTGGGCCTGGCCCTACGAGCAGGCAAGTGAGTTCGGCGGCAAGCGACCGCCTCATGGCTTCGCGCTGGATCTCGACGACTGGGGCGACGCCAAAGCCAACCCGGCAACGCGCGGACAGCCAGCCGCTGGCCGAACCAATACAACAATCGCCTGCGTCGCCACCAATGTCGCGCTCACGCCAGCCGAAGCGCAGCGCGTCGCCAAGATGGCGCTCTCGGGGATATCCCGCGCCGTCCGCCCAGCCTTCGCGCCCTTCGATGGCGATGTTGTCTTCTGCCTCTCGACCGCGCAAATCGAGCGTCCAGAGCAACGCCCCTTCACGATCGCCCGCCTCGGCGAACTCGCCGCCTCCAGCCTCGCCCGAGCAATCGCGCGAGGCGTACACGAAGCCGCAATCTAACCTGTCATTTCAAGAAAACTGGCGCGCCCGAAGAGATTCGAACTCCTGACCCCCAGATTCGTAGTCTGGTGCTCTATCCAGCTGAGCTACGGGCGCGTCCTGCAATGAGGGGCGGGTTGTAACGTCGAGGCCCCTTGGGCGCAAGGGCAGTTGCGACAGTGATTATTGCTGGATTTGCGGGCCTTTTGGCGGCCGGGCTGGGCCGGACGTAATTGGCGTGCGGCCAAGCAGGCGATGATCGGGCTTTTTAGCCTCGCGGAGTGCGCTTGCCATTAGCGCGGAAACTTGTTTGACTACCAATTAGTTTGTTTGAGGGGACGGGATGCCTGCAAAGGCGGTGACGAAACCGGCAAAGGCCGGGCGTCAGAAGACTGCCCGTAAGCTTCAGGGGGCGCGCTCCACCCGCGTCCCTTCGCCTGCCGGCCCGGCAGCCACTTCTTCCCAGACAGTCGCGCTCCATGCGCACATCGGATCGCACGCGCCCTACGCAGGCTCAGCGTCGCGAAAAAGCCGAGCAGGCAATCCTCATGGCCGCGCTTCAGATCATCGCGGACCGCGGCATCGATGAGCTGACGCTCGCCGAGGCCGGCCAACTGGCGGGATACAGCCGGGCGCTGCCCGCGCATTACTTTGCATCGAAGGACGCGGCCCTGATCGCGCTATGCGATTTCGTCGTCGAAAAATACCTCCAGCGCGTGCAGCGCAGAATACCGGGAAGGGAGGGGCTGGAAGGTTTTCTCGAACGTCTCGAGCATTACTTCGACGACGGCAGGAAAGATCCACGAATCCTCCGTGCCTTTCACGCCATCCTCGGCGCATCGCCCGGCAAGCCCGCTCTGGCAAAGTCCATTTCCGGGCTGGCGGAAGCGAGCAAAGCTACGTTCTGCGACTTCCTCCGCGCCGGGATAGCGCGCGGCGAGATCCGGCCGGACATCGTGCCGGAAGCCGAGGCCGTGTGGATACTGGCTGCGCTGCGCGGCGTGATGGGCCAATGGCTCAATGACGAAGAGAAAACGCCGCTGCCAAAGGTGCGAGACGCTTTTGTCGTGTCGGTGCGCCGCGCCCTTCAGGCCTGACGGCTTGAGCCCGGCGTCGCATAGCGCCACACTGGGGCATGGCTTCCACGATGCGTCTTCCGGTCATCAACGTCGCGCCGCTGTTCGGCGTCGACGAATCTTCCCGCCGCCTTGCTGCGGAGGAAATTGGCGCAGCCTGCCGTGATCTCGGCTTCTTCTACGCCAGCGGTCACGCCATCACGATCGATACGCTTGCCGCGGTGACGGACGCGAGCCATCGTTTCTTTGCCTTGCCGCATGACGAGAAGATCAAGATCGCTATGTCGCGCGGTGGCCGCGCCTGGCGTGGTTTCTTTCCCGTAGGTGGCGAGCTCACATCGGGCCGGCCAGACATCAAGGAAGGCATCTATTTTGGCGAAGAGCTTGGCGAAGAAGATCCGCGCGTGAAAGCCGGGCTTCCTCTGCACGGCGCCAACCTGTTTCCGGCCAGTGTTCCCGAACTGGGAACCGCAGTCACCGAATTCATGGATCAGTCGGCCCGATCAGCGCACGCAATCATGGAGGGCATCGCCCTCAGCCTCGGCCTGGATGCGCAGTATTTCCGGCAAACCTACACCGCCAACCCCACGATGCTGTTCCGTATCTTCCATTATCCAGCTTCCGATGCAGCCGAAGGTTGGGGCGTCGGCGAGCACACCGATTACGGCCTGCTCACCCTGCTGGCGCAGGACGACAAGGGCGGGCTGCAGGTGAGGACGCAGCACGGATGGATCGACGCGCCGCCCATACCCGGCACGATCGTCTGCAACATAGGCGACATGCTCGATCGGCTCACCGGCGGCGTTTACCGCTCCACGCCGCATCGCGTGCTCAATGTCAGCGGCCGCTCGCGCCTGTCATTCCCGTTCTTCTTCGATCCGGCATTCGACACCCGCATCGTCCCGCTTCCCGGACGCACCGCGAACAACGACAGCGTGGAGCGGTGGGACAAGGCGAACCTGCACGACTTCACCGGCACGTATGGCGACTACCTGCTCGGCAAGGTCGGAAAGGTTTTCCCCGACCTTGCCCGCGACGTAACATGACTATTCGCCGTCCGACACATCGACGCCCGCGAAGATAGGCTTCTGGATCGGATGCGGCCGTCCCTCGCGCTCCAGCTTCCGCGCGCCCGCGAGAATGCCCGGCAGGGCATAATTGCCCTCGTGACAGGCGTACTCGTACAGCGGCTCGGCAGACGTCCGCAAAGACATCTCTCCGCCCCAGGCGCTGGTGTATAGCACAGGATCGTCGACCTTGAACTGATAGAAGATCTCGTCGTCAGACCAGCGCGTATAGCGCTCCGTCACCTTGCCCTTGGGCGAGATGAACGAACGCTGTTTCGGGTGGGAGTTCACCGTCTCCACCACCAGCGTGTCGCCCTCATACCAGCCGACCGAGTCGCCGCCCCACTTCGGAATATTGCTCGGGCCGTGTTTGGCTTCAGCAGCTGATTTCACGATCGGGATCACGCGCACATCGTGGATCATCTCGGTCAGTATCATCACTGAGCCGGGCGATTGCACGATCTGATATGTGTTGTTGTACATCCCATTGTTGAGCACCGGACCCGCGCCGCCGGTAAAGCTCATCAGGCAGCGCTCCGGCAGCGGCCTGATCTCGTGGCCATCAAACGAGTCCGTTCGCATGTTCGCCTGCACACCTGCCTCGGTATAGGGAATTTTCCCGTCCGCCGGAGATGTGATCCAGGACGAGCGATACTCGCCCTTCACCTGCGCATAGCTCGAACCCGGGTCCATCCAGAAGCGGTTGTAGGCGCGCGAGGCATTCTTGTCGGCCAGCAGCTTCTCGGAAGACGCCGCATCGATCTTTGACGCGCCAGCCTCTTCACGCTCGGCCGCCGAATAGACGTTGCGGTGCGTCAGCGCTTCGGCCTCTTCACCTGTCATCACCAGCTTCTCCGCGCCGGGCGGACGCTGCATCGTGGTCAGTGATGTGTTCGTCCAGAAGCCGCCGAAGTCCGGCACGCCCCAGCTTGTCTTCGGCTTCTCGTATGCCGCCTGTGCCAACGCCGCCGGCGCTGCACTGCACACAAGAACCACCGACGCTATCAGCGCACTTTTCATGGTTCGCTCCTCCTTGATTGGCGCAACCGTCGCTTGGTCTCCCTCCGGAATCAATTGTTCCCCAGCGTCGGCGGGCCCGAAGTCCCTGACAATTTCGAGATAATCACTTGTGCGCAGGGTTGATCGATCGGCTGCGTGGGCGCACGGTCTTCATGCCCGGGCCGTGGGTACGGCCCTCTAGGCGTTGAGTATTCCGCGTCCCACGAGGACCGGCCCGCGGCCCTTCACCCCATGTGTGAAGGAGATAGGCCATGGACAGAGGAAAGGCGGCGACCGTGCGTGCGGTCGCCTTGAGCGGACCCTGCGGGGCTGGGAAAACCAGCCTGCTCGAATCGATGCTCCACATTGCTGATCGCATCCAGAGAAAGGGATCGGTCTCTCAAGGAACATCTGTTGGAGATGCCAGCGAGGAGGCGAGGGCGCGAGGCCTCTCGACCGAACTCAACATCGCCGGCTTCGATTATCTGGGTGATCGGTATGTCGTCCTCGATTGTCCCGGCTCGGTCGATTTCCAGAGCGAAGCGGACAACGTCCTCCCCGCCGTCGATCTCACGATCGTGGTGGCCGATCCCGATCCCTCACGGGCCAGCCTGCTTCAACCGCTGCTGCGCAGGCTGGATGAGCTTCAGGCGCCGCACTGCATCTTCGTCAACAAGATGGACAAG
>JAUYSA010000319.1 GCA_030696545.1 Hyphomonadaceae bacterium | reverse complement strand
ATCCGCCAGATCGTCGGCATGGCGCAGCGTGGTCGTCATCGGCTTGTCGCAGATCACCGCAATGCCTGCCTCGAGAAACGCCTTGGCGATCGCATGGTGCGTCGAGTTCGGCGTCACCACCGCTACAGCATCGATCCGGTCGGGCCGTTTCGCCTCGCTCGCCGCCATGGTGCGGAAATCGCCATAGCAGCGATCATCCGCCAGCCCCATCGTCTTGCCGAAAGCGACAGACTTCTCGGGATCAGCCTGGAAGTTCCCGGCTACCAGATCCCAGTGACCATCCAGCCGCGCCGCCATGCGATGAACGCCGCCAATGAACGCGCCTTCGCCGCCACCCACCATGCCAAGGCGGAGACGCCTCACTGCTTTGACTCTTTGGGGGCCAGTCCCAGCAGGCGGCGATTGGCTTTCTCGTCAGTTCCGCTCGCCGCGAAATCGTCGAAGGCGCGCGGCGTCACGCGGATGATGTGGTCGCGGATGAACTGCGCGCCCTCGCGCGCGCCGTCCTCGGGATGCTTGATGCAGCATTCCCATTCCAGCACCGCCCATCCTTCGTAATCGTAACCCGCCAGCTTGGAGAAGATGCCTTTAAAGTCGACCTGCCCATCGCCAACTGATCTGAAGCGTCCAGCGCGTTGAAGCCAGGGAGCATACCCGGAGTACACCCCCTGCCGCCCCGTCGGGTTGAACTCAGCGTCCTTGACGTGAAACATCTTGATCCGCTCGTGGTACAGATCGATGTAGTCGAGATATTTGAGCTGCTGCAGGACGAAGTGGCTCGGGTCGAACAGGATGTTGCAGCGCTTGTGACCCTTCACGCGGTCGAGGAACATCTCGAACGTCGTGCCATCGAACAGATCCTCGCTCGGATGGATTTCATAGCAGAGATCAACCCCCGCATCCTCGTACGCGTCGAGGATCGGATGCCAGCGCTTCGCCAACTCTTCAAACGCGGTCTCGAACAGTCCGGGCGGGCGTTGCGGCCACGGGAAGAAATACGGCCAGGCAAGCGAGCCGGAAAACGTCACGCTGGCATTAAGGCCGAGACGGCGCGAAGCCTTCGCGGCAAGATACAGCTGCTCCACCGCCCATTCCTGTCGCGCCTTCGGATTGCCGCGCACCCGCTCCGGAGCAAACGCATCAAACAGAGTGTCATAGGCTGGATGAACAGCAACGAGCTGGCCCTGGAGGTGGGTGGAGAGCTCCGTGATCTCCATCCCGAGATCCTTCAGCATCCCCTTGATCTCGTCACAGTACGTGTCGCTCTCGGCGGCCTTGCGCAGATCGAAGAGAGAAGCCTCGCCCGTCGGAATCTGGACGCCGATAAAGCCCTTCTCCTTCGCCCATTTCGCAATGGTCGGGAGCGAGTTGAACGGCGCATCAGGCCCCACGAATTGCGCGAGGAAGATGCCGGGTCCCTTCATGGTCTTCATTGGTCGTCCTCAGGCTTCCAGTGTGCTGAGGTACTTATACCCGTTCTCGGCCGCTTCCAGCCGCGAAGTTGCAAACGGCGGCTCCTGCTCGAGATAGAAATTCCGAACGCCTGCTGCGTAGGCAGTCGGCAGGATGGTTTTCCAGTCCAGCTTGCCCGCGCCCACGTCGCTCGGGTCCATCTTCAGGTTGATGTTCGGCGTGGTGGTGGCCTTGATGTCTTTCATGTGCATGGCCGAGTAGCGGCCTTTGTACTTGTTGAACAACGCCACGATGTCGTTGCCCGCTGCGGCGGCCCAACCAACATCAAGCTCGAACGACACCAATTCTGGATCGCTCTCTGTGACCATGATGTCATAGCCGGTGCGGTTGCCCGCCTTGGCGAACTCGAAATTGTGGTTGTGATAGCCAAAGCCGATGCCCTTGGCCTTCAGTTTCCTGCCGATATCCGTCAGCTCCGCCGCGAGGCGCTTCCAGCGATCTTCGCCCATCGCTTCGGAAACGCGCGCGATATAGGCGTAGCCTTCGTTCGGCTGCTGCGTGAGGCCGATATCGGCGGGGATCGCCATCGACGGCGCATAGACGTGCGTGACGCCCAGCACGTGCATGTCGGCGGCCAGCTTGTCGATATTGCCGCGCAGGCCGGGAGCAGCGTCCGTTCCAGCGTTCATGCCGATATGCGCGCCGGTGCATTTCACGCCGTTTCGGTCGAACAGTTCACGCAGCTGAGCCGGCGTCTTGCCCATGTAGGACGGAATCTCGACGGTTTTGTAGCCGATCTTCGCAACAGCCGAGACAGCGCCTTCAAGGTTCGTCGCGAGCATGTCGGACAGCGTGTAAAGCTGAATGCCGATTGGCGCGGCCTGCCGCTGGAAGAACGGACCGCTAGCCATGGTCTGACACGCGGCAGCGAGAGGCGTCGCAGCTCCAGCCGCGCACAAGGCCTGAACAAAACTCCGGCGGGACAGGTTGGTCATGTTGATCTCCATGTCTCAAGATCATGCGGCGACGAGGGCGGTGGGCGCTCGCTCGGTCGGTTTGAAGAACAGGGCCAGCAACAGCACGGCAACGACTGCCATGCCGGCCGGAACCATGAACAGCGTACGATAATCGACAGCGGTCGTGCCCGGCTCGACGCCCCCGACGGTGAATTGCGCCATCAACGCCGGGAAAAGGAAGCTGGCCGCCACGTTGCCAATACCGAGGATCAGCAGGTTGAACAGGCCTTGCGCGCTGGAGCGCACATCCTTCGGGAAGGCGGCATCGACGAAGATGTAAACGGTTGCAAAGAAGAACGCGTAGCAGATGCCATGCAGCAGCTGCACGGCGATGATCGTCGGCACGCTGTCCGGGAAAAAGGCGAATGCCAGGAAGCGCGCGGCGTGACCGAGGATGCCGACGATCATCGTGGCCTTCCAGCCGAGCTTGATCAGAACGGCGCCGAGGATGAACATCGTCACGATCTCTGCGACCTGACCGATCGAGAGCACGATCATGGAAAGGTTGGCGTCGATGCCCACGCGGTTGGTGAGGAAGCCATCAGCCATGACGAAGTAGCCGTTATGCACGATGCTGTCGATGAACGTGACCACGAAGAGCACAGCGATCGAGGGTATGCCCAGCAGCTTGATCGCCTTGCGCCACGCCAGCGGATCGCTGTCAGCCGCATCACGTTTGGGCGGCGTATGGGGCAGTGTCAGGCTGTAAGCCGCGAACGCGAACGACACGATGGCGGCAACCACGAAGATCAGGCGCACCTGATCCGGCCCTGCATCGGCGCTGAGCAGGAACACGAACGGCCAGCTAACGAGGATCCAGCCAATCGTGCCACCCATGCGGATCGTGCCGAACTGCTTGGCGGGATCGCGCAGGCTGGCGAACGCGATGGCGTTGGCGACAGACATCGACGGCACGTAAACGAGGCTGAAGACCAGATAGGCGCCGAAGAACGACCAGAAGTCCGTGAAATAAGCGCAGCCCAGCAGGGCCACGCCGCCGATGACATTGCTGACGGCCAGGAAGCGTTCCGCAGAGAAGTTGCGATCGGCAAACTGGTTGGAAAAGAAGATGCCGAGGATCGCCGCGATGCCCCAGGCGCTGCCGACAAGCGATTGCTGCCATGCCTCAAAGCCAAGCTGGCCCATATATGGGAACAGCTTCGGCATATACGCTCCCCAGATGGCGAGCTGGAGCAGCATCATCAGAAAGAGGCGAGTCTGGATCACTTGTCGTTCTCCCGCGAGAGCCGGCCGGTCTGTCGCCAACACGTCTCATGTTCTAGGATCGAGTGTTACCAGTGCGGCAAGTCCTGTCCACCGGAACAGCGCGGGAAGAGGGAGCCGATAGCGTGCAGACATGGACAAGGCTTGTTGCCGTCGCGGCGATCGCACTCGCAGCAAACGCGTGTCAGTCAATGCCGCAGGGCGGCGAAAACTGGCGACCCCTTTTTGACGGCAAGACGCTCGACGGCTGGACGCCCAAGATCCGTGGTTTCCCGCTCGGCGAGAACTATCGCGACACCTTCAGCGTGAAGGACGGAGCCATCGTCGTCAGCTACGACAAATACGACCAGTTCGGCGAACGCTTCGGCCACCTGTTCTACAAGGCGCCTTTCCAGGCGTATCGCCTGCGCTTCGAGTACAGGTTCTCGACGGCACATCCCGCCGACACGCCGAACTGGGCGATCGCGAACTCCGGCGTGATGATCTACGGGCAGGATCCGAAGACCATGGCCGTCGACGACAGCTTCCCGGTATCCGTCGAAGCCCAGATACTGGGCCAGGCGCCGGGGCAGGCGCGTTTCAACAGCAATATGTGTTCACCCGGCACCCACGTGGTTATGAACGGCCAGCTCGAAAAGACGCACTGCATCAACTCGATCAATCCAGCCGGCCCGAATGGCGTTTGGTACCAGTTCGAGGTGGAAGTCTCGCCATCCGGCGTCGTGACCCAGAAGGTCAACGGACAGACCACGATCACCTATTCCGACGTCCAGTTCGACCCCGAAGGCAAGATGGCGAACTCGAAGCCGCTGGTCGCCGCAGCGGGCGGCAAGCTGAAGCTCGACGGCGGCACGATCTCGCTGCAGAGCGAGGGCAACCCGATCGAGTTCAGGAAGATCGAGATACTGGAGCTGCACTAGCCATTGTGGGTGCGCCCTCGTCCTTCGAGACGCCGCTACGCGGCTCCTCAGGATGAGGGCTACTCCGCTGTAAGCATTTTAGCCCTCATGCTGAGGAGGCCGAAGGCCGTCCCGAAGCAAGAGGGCGTGCTTCCCTAAGTCGCCCACGCCTTGCCGATCTCGGCATACGGCACATCGCCGCGATACGGCCCCGGCGTCTGCGAATACTTCATCAGCTTCGTCGCGCCCGGTTCAGAGACGCAATAGCCGATGATGGTCAGCTCCTTGATCATCCGGAAGAAGTGCGGAACGGCTCCGGTAATACCCGCATTCCGGCGCGTCTGCTCATACTGCGCCTGATCGTACTTCTTCATCAGCAGGATCTGGTCGTCGCTCGAAAGTTCATCAAACGACTTGCCGCGGAATTCCATCGTATCCGTCGCGATCTGGATAAGCCCGCCGCGCAGAACCCCGCGATCGATATCGCTGTAATAGCCTGTGGCCATGCGATCGATATATGCTGGCACGCCAGCATCCAGCGCGCCCGGCGTATCAGTTCGCGGGATGATCTGATCCGCCATCGCCGCAATGATCGCCATCTCGCCCGCCTTCAGGAAGCCGCCTTGTGGCGGTTGCGCGGTGGCGGTCTGCTCAGGAGTGGCGACGCAGCCAGCCAGAACGCCGGCCGCTGTGCTCGCAGAAATGGCCCCGCCCAGTAGTATCGAGGCGCGGTGCAGAAGTTCGCGACGATCCATCATGTGCGTTGCTCCTAGAGTTCGCCGCGCTTCAGCGCATTCACAGCGTGATCCGCCGCCCGTGCCGTCAACGCCATGTAAGTCAGGGAAGGGTTCACGCACGAAGCAGATGTCATCGCCGCGCCATCCGTTACATAGACGTTCTTGCAGGCGTGAACCTGACTATAGGCGTTGAGCACAGAAGTCTTCGGGTCGCGCCCCATCCGCGCCGTGCCCATTTCATGGATGCCAAGGCCCGGCGCATAGGTGCGGTCGAAGCCCTTCACATTCTTGAACCCGGCCGCTTCCAGCATTTCCATGCCCGCCGTCTGCATGTCCTTCCGCATGTTCATCTCGTTCTCGCGGATGGTGACGTCCATGGTCAGCGTGGGCAGGCCGTGAATGTCTTTCAGGTCATTGTTCAGCGTCACACGGTTGTCGCGATAGGGCAGGATCTCGCCGAATGCCGTGATCCCTATCGTCCAGTCGCCAGGCTGTTCGATTTCGTCCTTCAGTTCCTTGCCGAAACCCATCTCGCCAACCAGCCGCTGCCAGCCGGAGCGGCTTGCGCCGCCCTGATAGCCATAGCCACGTGTGAAGTCCTTCTGCTTGGTCGCCGCATCGCCGAGGTTTCGGAAGCGCGGGATGTAGATGCCGTTGGGCCTGCGGCCCGCATAATAGCGATCTTCATGCCCCTCCACGTCGGCCTGCGCGCCCACGAGGAAGTGGTGGTCCATCACGTTGCGGCCGAGTTCGTCAGAGTCGTTGCCGAACCCTTCCGGGAAGCGGTCGCTCTTCGAATTCATCATGATCCAGGTGGTGTTCAGTGCTGACGCGCAAAGGAAGATCACCTTCGCATAGTATTCTGTCTCGACCTTGGTTGTCGCATCGAGCACGCGCACGCCGGTCGCCTTGTTGGCCGTCCTGTCGAACAGGATGGCCGTGACCACCGAGTCCGGCTGGAGCGTCATGTTGCCGGTGTTGGCCGCCGCCACGAGCGTTGCCGCGTTGGACGAGAAGTACGCCCCGAAAGCGCAGCCGCGCATGCACAGATTGCGGCTCTGGCATGTGCCCCGGCCAAGCTTCATCTGCTCGTCCGTAGGCTTGGTCAGGTGCGCGGCGCGGCCGATGGTGACAGTGCGCTCGGCGAACTTGCCCTCGACCTTCGCCTTGAGATCCTTCTCGACGACGTTCATTTCCATCGGCGGCTGGAAATCGCCATCAGGCAGTTGCGGCAGGCCTTCGGTCTGGCCGCTGACGCCGATCCACTTCTCGACATGGCTGTACCACGGCGCAAGGTCCGCATAGCGGATCGGCCAATCGACGCCGACGCCTTCCTTGGCATTTGCTTCAAAATCAAGATCGCTGTGGCGATAGCTCTGGCGCGCCCATGTCAGCGAGCGTCCGCCGACCTGATAGCCGCGCATCCAGTCGAAGCGCTTCACCTCGGTATAGGGATGCTCGTCATCCTTGACGAAGAAATGCTTCCACTGGTCGTTGATCGTATAGCCGGTGCGCGACTGTTTCGGGTAATGCTTGTCGATCTCTTCCTGCGGTGTGCGCCCGCCGGCAAAGCGGAAGTCCCACGGGTTCATCGCGAAGGTCTTGTAGCCCTCGACGTGCTTCACTTGCGGGCCGCGTTCCAGCACCAGCGTCTTGAGCCCCTTCTCGGTCAGCTCCTTCGCCGCCCAGCCACCGCTGATGCCGCTGCCGACAACGATGGCGTCGAACGTCCGCGCCGCACGCGAACCGTCGCTGAGATTTTGCATGGCCGATCCCTCACGCGTCTGCAGCGCTTCTTGTGGCGCCAAGCGCAGATTGGCGCCGTTCCCGCGTTGACGCCAGCGTCCAGCGATACGCTTGACGTTACGTCGTCCGCCTGTGTCGGAAAATGAAATACCCTGCGACGAAGACCAGCAGGCAGGCCGTCGAAGCGATCAGCTCGTTGCGGCTGCCCTCCTTGAACGCCATGGCGACAAGCACAGCGCCCATTGCTGCAAACGCGATAATTCCGGACCACGGATAAAACCATGTCTTCAGCTGCAGCTTTTCCGGCGGAATGCGTTTGCGCAACACAAGGTGCGCGGCAACGATGGTCATGTAGATGAACAGCATCAGAGCGCCGGAAGCGTTCAGGAGGAAAGAGAACCAGTCCTTCAGGAACGCGTCCATCACAACGCAGACCAGCGACAGCACGGCGGCAACGAGAATGGCGCGCGCCGGCACGCCGCGTTTGTCCAGTTTCACAATGGATCTGGGCGCATCGCCCTTCGACGCCAAGGTGAACATCACGCGCGAGGCGACGTAGATGCCGGAGTTCAGGCAGGAGAGCACCGCCACGAGCACGATGATGTCCATCGCCATGACCGCGCCGGGAATGCCGACCTTGTCGAGCGCCATGGTGAAAGGCGACATCACCTGGATTTTCGATTGAGCCGCAATCTCCGTCCACGGCACGACAGCAACGATGACCGCAATCGAAAGTACGTAGAAAACGAGAATGCGGAAGACCAGCGTGGTGGTGAGGTTGGCGATCACCTTCTGTCCCTCGCGCGCTTCGGCTGCGGCGACGGTGGCGATCTCGGCGCCGACCAGCGTGAAGATCAGCGAAACCACGCCGACCAGCACGGGCGACCAGCCCATGGGCGCGAAGCCATCATAGCTCACGAGGTTGCCGAGCGTGCTCTGTCCTGTCGGGTTCCAGCCGAAGATGTAGGCGCAGCCAATCACGATGAAGACGATGATCGCCACGACCTTGATGGACGAGAACCAGAATTCGAACTCGCCATAGCTGCGCGTCGACAGCAGGTTCGAGCCGGTCAGCAACACGGTGAGAACAGCTGCCGTAACCCAGGGTGGGATTTCCGGTGGCAACCATTGCGCCATGATGCGTGCGCCGACAATCGCCTCGAAAGCGACGACGACGACCCAGAAATACCAGTAGAGCCATCCCGATGTGAAACCGGCCAGGTTGCCGAGACCAATGCGCGCAAACTCCGTGAACGCCCCGGTATCGGGATACGCCATCGCCATCTCACCGATCATGCGCATCACGAGAAACACGATCGCGCCGGTGAGAAGATAGCTGACCACGACCGCCGGACCGATATTCGCAATGGCGACCATCGAATTGACGAACAGGCCGCCGCCGATGATGCCGCCGATCGAGATCATTGCGACATGCCGCGCCCGAAGAGACTTCGCGAGCGTTGGCGCGCCCGGCAGGGCGTCTGTCGTTGCAGGTTCGTCCAAGCTGATCTCCCCTCGGCCCGTCAGGCCATCAGCACCCCAGATCGGAGATTTTGCAACACCCTGCGCTAGAGCTGGACGACGATGGATTTCACTTCGAGGAACTCCTCGATGCCGTACTTGGAGCCCTCGCGCCCGATGCCGGATTCCTTGACGCCGCCAAACGGCAGGGTCTCGCTCGAGATCAGCCCGGTGTTCATGCCAACCATGCCGTACTCAAGCGCCTCGGCCACGCGCCATGAACGCGAGAGGTCGCGCGTATAGGCATAAGCAGCGAGTCCTGCGCGGCTATCGTTCGCCATGCGGATCGCGTCGGCTTCATCCTTGAAGCGGATCAGGCCAGCAACCGGGCCAAACGTCTCTTCCCGCGCCAGAAGAGCATCCGGCGCCACATCGCGCAGCACAGTCGGCTGGAAGAACGTCCCGCCGTGCTTGTCCTTCGAAGCGCCGGTCAGCGCCTTGGCGCCGTGGCCAAGCGCATCCGCAACGTGCGCCTCGACCTTTTCTAGCGCCTTCATGTTGATCAGCGGTCCCTGCTGCGTCACGCCCGCAAGCCCGTCGCCGACGACAAGGTCGGCAGCCTTCTCTGCCAGCAGCTTGGCGAACTTGTCATAGATGCCGTCCTGCACGAAGAAACGGTTCGCGCAAACGCACGTCTGTCCCGTGTTGCGGAACTTGGAGATGATCGCACCCGCGACTGCCGCATCGATATCGGCATCGTCAAACACCAGGAACGGCGCGTTCCCGCCCAGCTCCAGCGATACCCGCTTCACTGTGGAGGCGCACTGCGCCGCCAGCTTCTTGCCCACCGGCGTTGAGCCTGTAAAAGTGAATTTCGCGATCCGTGGGTCTTCCGTCAGTACCCGGCCAATCGGTTCGGCATCGCCCGTCACGATATTGAACACGCCCGGCGGCAACCCAGCCTCTTCACCCAGAAGCGCAATCGCCAGAGCGGAGTAGGGCGTCAGCTCGGAAGGCTTGAGCACGGCCGTGCAGCCAGCCGCAATCGCCGGACCGACTTTGCGCGTGATCATCGCCGCCGGAAAATTCCACGGCGTGATCGCGCCAACAACGCCAACCGGCTGCTTCATCACCAGGATGCGCCGGTCTGCTGCGGGTCCGGGGATCAGGTCGCCATACGCGCGCCTTGCTTCCTCGCCAAACCATTCGAAGAATGAGCCCGCATAAACGACTTCGCCTCGGGCCTCGGCCAGAGGCTTGCCTTGCTCTGCCGTCATCAGGCGCGCAAGATCGTCCTGATGCTTCACCATCAGGTCGCTCCACTTGCGCATGTTGTCCGCACGAGCCTTGGCGGTCTGGGCGCGCCATTGCGGCAGCGCGGCTTCAGCCGCAGCCACCGCGCGCTCCGTTTCTGATTTTCCGAGATTGGGAATGCGTCCGATCAGGCCGCCGGTCGCCGGGTTGTGGACGGGGTGCGTCGGGTCGCCTGTCCACTTGCCGCCGATATAGCATTGTTCGCGAAACAGATCGGCGCGCTTCAATCCGATGCGGCCGAGTTCACCCGTTGCGCCATCCGCCATCGTCAGTCCTCCAGCCGCAGTATTCATGCGGGAAATACTATCTCGCGCATCATATCAGCCGAAGGCGCTGCCGCGACAAGACGCAATGCGGCTGGGCTACTCCGCGACTTCGAGTTTGGGGCAGCCGGCAGTCTCGAACGGCGCAATCTCGTTCCCGGCGATCTGGGCACGCGCGATTGCCTGTTCGGTGTTCACCCAGGCCAGCCCGCGCGTCGCGCAGCGCATTCCGTAGTCAAATGTTTCGCGCATGCTTACCTGATCGAAAGCAAGTGGACCGGCGTAGGCCACGGCGGCTGGAATGGTGGTGAATGCGAACGTCATCTCGCCGCGCTTGGCGAACACGTCCGCCTGCACCAGAGCGGTGCGGGTCATGTGATTCATGACCGCGGTGAAGCTGCGCGAGGCTACATCGACCGGATTGTTGAGCGTCGTGCGGGCAGGGGATGAAGCTGGGCCGTTGACGATCACATAGATATGCGCGCCGCGCAGGCTTTCAGGCGGCTCGCCGAGGATCAGCGCAATATCTGGAGCGATGAAGAACGGTGTGGAGGCGCCGCCATCGACATGCATCTCCTGATATTTCACGCCGTCCTTTTCAACATCGATCATGACGGGCGGAAATACCCCCGGCACGCTCGATGACGCGACCAGAACGTCACGGAACAACTCACGCGCACGGTCGCCGCCTTCCTGCGCTATCGTGCCCATGTTCCAGATGACTGTCTCTTCGCGGTCGAGATTGGTGGTCGCAACGAGAAGCACGCGGCCCGTCGCCGCTTCCTTCGCGACGGCGCCTATCAGTTCATCCGTCACGAACCGCTCAACGAGTTCCTGCAGCGGGCCGCCTTCAAAAACGCTGGACCCGAACAGCATTCCGAAACCGCGCGACACAAGAAGCTTGTCAGTCGCCTCGCCGCGATAGGCTTCCGTCAGCTTGCCGTCCCATTCGGGGCCAAGAAATGCGAAGGGCGCAATCAATGCTCCTGTCGAAACGCCTGTAACGATCTCGAAGACCGGACGTTGCTTTGCGTTGGTGAGCCCGACCAGAATGCCCGCGCCATAAGCGCCGCCCGCGCCGCCGCCTGACAGGGCGAGCACATCGACGGACCCATCGCTCATCGCCTTGATCGCGCGGGTGGTCTTGGGAAGTTGTTCGACGAGAAAGTCGCGATCCATGGAATCGGTGCGGATGCCCACCGCAAATCCGGGAGGCGAAGCATCAGCGGGAGAGGCAGGCGGCGTATCAAGGCGCGGTGCGGTTGCGCAACCCGCAAGCGCGAGACTTCCCAGCAGACCGATCCGCCTATGCAGCATCATGCGCCCGTTGCTCCGCGGCCCTGCCAGCAGATAGCTACGCTCGCTCGCTCCGGCAAGCCGCCGAGCGGCTTGTCGCATATCCGCAACGATCCTGCCTGAATTGAAGGCTGGCCTACCAGAACGCCATGCGCAGCGTGACTGACCCGTAATGGGTCAACGACGAGTCCGCGATTTCAGCATCATAGCCAATCTTCACATTGAGGAACTGGCTGTCGATGTTCAGGCCAAGGCCCGCGACGATCGCGTCTTCCGGCTCGACGCCCGGATCAAGCTCGAACGTTGTTCCGGCCGTATTCCCTGCGAAACGCATGGTCGCTGGGGTGCTTTCCCAGTTCAGCACGTTGCGATACCCGACCGACAGCTGGGGCCTCATGACGAACGCATCGTCACCGCCCAGATTGCCGACCAGCGCGAGGCCATACGAAGCAGTCGCCAGCGAGGCATCGCTGTCGCTCGCCTCGATTGCGAGGTTCTCGTTCGTCGTTGCGGTTTCCTGATAGCCGTCCTGGTTGAAGCCGATGTAATCGGCCGCCACGAACGGTTTCACGTCCACCCAGCCCATCGGCAGCGTGTAGGTGGCGCGGGCGCCCGCAGTATAGCTCTGGCCGCTCCACTCCGCGCGCAACTGGTCAGAGAGCGACCCAACCTCGACTTTACGATCGGATGTGAAGTCCACATTGCCGAACGAAGCCGCGCCGTTGATCGCCAGATTGCCGTTCAGCCAGCCGCCATAGATGCCGAAAGCCGTCTGAGAAACGTTGAGCGGAGCGCCGGTGCGTGTCTCTTCTTCGAGTTCGGCGGATTCAAGCGCGCCATAAACTCCGACCAGCGCGGTGCCGGTCGAAAGCACGTCGATACCGGCCGCCACGCCGAAGCCGCCGCCCTCGATGCCGGCCGAGCGGCTGCTCGCGTCGGAGGAATGGAACACGCCGAATTCTTCAACCCATGCGCCGCCCGGCGCGTTGGGTTTGTTGGAAATCAGGTCGAGCCGGTTGGCCGTTGCGCCAAATGCCGCCGTGGCGTTGGAGGCGAGCACCTTCATCGTCGCGGCATCGGAGCCGGGCAGGAGGTCGGCCCAGCCGCGCAGGAACTCATCGGCTCCCGGAATGGACGTCACTGCCGCGCCGACATCATCGTCTTCGCTCATCAGATCAAGCACAGCGCCGTAAGCCCCGGTCTGCCGCGTATTCAGCCCAAGCTCGGAAGCCGTCTTCACGTCGAGCGTCAGGTCGATTGCATTCGCGTTCGGCTGAACCAGATCGATGTCGTAAATGTACGGCGAGTCCACATTCAGCATCGCGTCGAGCGGCCCACCCAGATTCAGCGTGCCGGCGTTCAGAACGCGCAATGTGAAAGGCTCGGTCGTGAACTGGCCGAAAATCGGCGTCAGCACGGTGTTCGCGGCGATATCCGCCGTGCCGGTGATGTTGAAGATCGGCGTGTTGCTCGCAATGCGCGCATTGTCGACGACGAGGCCGAGCTTGGCGTT